>JAQXUH010000047.1 GCA_029219885.1 Eubacteriales bacterium
CAAGAATTATTTTATCTACTGTATTGTATAATGACCATACCAAAGCTAAAGCAAAAACTAAGTATAGTCCATAAAGAACAACAATCAAATCAACCGCAAAAATTATTAATTGCAAAATAGGATGTCCTAAATTTATATGAAAAAAGAAAGTACATACTTCTTTATACAGTCTTAATCCAACAAATAAGCCTCCAGATAAAACGAATCCAACAAGACCAATAATTATAATAATCCATAGAATGGTATCTCCATCAGCGTTGGATAAAAAATTTATATTAAGTGTATTTCCTATGCGCTTTATTAGATTGGCAAATCCTTCAACATGCGATTCAATTGAATTAATAATAGAATCGATTTTTGCTTTTGCATTGCTGTCACCAAAAGAATAAACTAACCCACCACACATTATAAATGATATTATTGATGATAATAATGCAAAAATAATTCTAAACGGTATTCTAATAGATGCGTTAATTGTTGGTTTCGATATTGACATTATAATCCCCTCTATAATAGCATGTTTTTTATATTAAGGTAATTATATCATAGGGAAATGATATACGCAAGTGCGTATACGCAAAAGCGTAAAATTTCATAATATTATTTAGAGGTGATATTATGAAATCAAAAGAAGCCGTTGTATATAGAATAAATGAACTTTGTGCAGAAAAAGATATTGCACTCAACGAACTTGCTAACAGAGCGGGTGTAACGCCAAGTACAATATATAGTATAATGTTGCCCCAAAGAAAAGATATCAGCATTTCGACAATAACAAAAATATGCGATGGATTTGATATTACTCTAAGAGAATTTTTTAATTGTGACATATTCGAAAAAATCGAACAAGAAATAATATAGCAATTCTAAAAAATCTTATATAATGATTATTTTGTGATGGCAAAAAGTCATACTTCCTTTTGAACGGATGGGAACGTTTTTAAGAAGTATGACTTTTTCATTTAATCATAGTATGAAATTTACTTCCTAAAAACGCAATATATTTAGCCGTTTGAAAGGAAGTATGTTTATGAGTAATCAATTAGAAAAATTAGAAGCGTATTTGAATATGCTATATCCAATACTAAAATTTGACGAATATATGGCTATTCAATATATTAATCCAGATGGAAAAGCAGGTACAAAATTTTACCAAAATAAGCAAGAAATTATAAATTATGTTTTGCATTGCAGAGATTATACAAACATCTATTGCTCACTTGCGACAACGAATACTACTGAAAGCCGAAAAGAAGAAAACTTACACTCGACAAGTGTTATAGCTCTTGATTTTGATTATCACGGAAATGGCAAACCTACACCACAAGAACTAACATACGCCATCAGAAATAAACTTAAAATCAATATTGCGTGTGTGGTTGATAGTGGAAATGGGTATCATGTGTACATTAAAATTAACAAAACGGATAAAATCAAATCTTGGAACAATGTAACTAAACAATTACAAAAAATTTTACACAATGAGGGTGCTGATCCAAATGCTACGAATAAAACTCAAATCTTGCGACTACCATTCACTTATAACCTTAAAGATAAGAAAAAACCCGTTAATTGTATATACATAAACGAAAATGCCGTTGAATATAAATTAGCTAAAATAAAGAAGATTATTGATAATTATGAGCAATATGGAAAATCACATAATAAACAAAAATCAAAACCTTGTATTGCTAAAATAGAACAAGGCGTTCCGCAAGGAGAACGAAACACATGTTTATGGATATTAGCTAATTATTATAAGAATATAAACCCTAACGATAAAGAATCAGCATTAAATAAATGCTTGTGTTTTAATAATAAATGTCAACCTCCAAAAAAAGATAAAATAATCATTAGTGATTTTAATAGAATTTGGAATAGTACAGATGGATTATCCGTTTGCCACTTTTCAGATAATGAAGCAAAAGACATGATACTAAGAAAATATTGTAGTAATTGTCAAAAATTCGATTACAAGACCACAATTAACAAAATATCAATACCTAAAAAGCTGTTAGAAAAGGCATTAAGTATTGATAAACTAAATGGTAATCAAATATCTTTGCTATTTTACATATATTTGAATAAGGATATAACAAAGAGCGATTTATACAAAAACTCTTTTATCAATGAGCAAACACTAAGAAAATATCTTAAAATCTTTGTTGATAAGCGATACATAAAGATTATTGATAATAGAATTGTTAGTATTATCAATGATAAAAATAACATTGATATTTATGAAGATATACATACTTTAACACTGAATAAAAAACTATCCTCATCTGAAGCATTAACTTATTATAATTTGGTTTTACTTAATTACAAAGAGATATTTCCAAGCGTTATAGAATTATCTGAATATATGCAAAGTGATAAATCAAATATAAGCAGATACATAAATGCTCTGACAGAAATGCAAATAATCACATCGCAAACAATACCAAACGGAGCAGGTATCAAACACAAGCTAATCGCATAATAAAATATCATCTATAATATGGTGGTAAAAAAGCATAATAAAGCATTAAAAAGTACTGTTATAACGCCAAATTCGAGAGTGGTAAAAAAACATAAATGTACTTTTATGTTGTAAAAAAATATGTAATAATAGAAGTAACTATTAACGAAACGATACACCTATATCGGTCAAAAGTCCTTTTAATTCCGGATAAGGCATTGAATAACGCTGTGAAAGGTACCTCAGCGACGCACCTAATTCTCCGTCAGGACCGCCGTACTGCGAAATTATAATACTCGCAGCTTTTGGGTCAGGATTTTTTATATTGATAGGATACTGCAATTTCTTAACATAACTGAACATATGCTCACTCCTTTTCTGTTTTATTCTATGAAAAAGGAGAAGATATGCCACAAAAATCGTACCGATTGCTTTTAGGGAAATTACTTAAAATCGTTCCAATCTATCTTTTTATCCTTGAAATAATATTCTCTGTCGTGGTCACCGATAGGTCGCAAAACCTTGCAAGGATTTCCTACAGCCACAACATTATCGGGAATATCCTTTGTAACAACGCTGCCTGCACCGATAACAGTATTGTCGCCGATAGTCACTCCGGGAAGAACAACTGCACCGGCACCTATCCAGCAGTTTTTGCCGATTTTAACAGGTGCATTATACTGATAAGCCGTATTACCTCTCAGCTCAGGAAGAATAGGATGACCTGCCGTTGCAATAGTAACATTAGGTCCGATTTCTGTATAGTCGCCTACATAAATGTGAGTATCATCAACCATTGTCACCGCATAATTGCAGTACACTCCCTTGCCGAAGTGAATATGATGTCCGCCCCAATTAGCATAGAAAGGTGCAGTTATATAGCAGTCCTCGCCGATTTCTGCAAAAAGCTCCTTCAAAAGCTTTTCTTTCTTCTCAATTTCCAAAGGACTTGCCATATTAAACTGATGAAGAAGGTCCATATATCCGAACTGCTCCTTGAGAAGCTCCTCATCTCCCGAATCATAAATCTTGCCGCTGTGCATTTTTTCTTTAATATCCATAATGGTACTCCCTGTTAATTATTACTTTGAAATCATTATACCATACGTCAGCAAAATAAAAAAGGAAATTATTACACTTTCGGCTGATTGTTTACGCTGAGTTAATTTTTATATGGTAAGATAAAGTGATATAATAACGGTGAGGTGATGTCTATGTTTAACATTCTTGTGGTAGAGGACAATGCAGATATGAGAGAGCTTTTCTGCACCGTACTGACCGACAGCGGTTACAACTGTATTCCTGCCGGCGACGGACTTGAGGCATTGAATTTAATGGAAAAGCACTATATAGATTTAATTGTTTCGGACATAATGATGCCTGACATAGACGGCTACGAGCTTATTAAAATGCTTCGTGATGCAAAATACAATCTGCCTATTTTAATCGTTACGGCTAAAGACCAATTTTACGATATGCAAAAAGGCTTTCTTACAGGTGCCGACGATTATATGATTAAGCCCATCAACGTAAACGAGCTTGTGTTGAGAGTAGAGGCACTCCTACGCCGTGCAAAAATCTCCAGCGAGAAGAAAATAACAGTAGGCTCAACCGTGCTGAATTACGATGCGTTGACCGTTACAATTCACGGCAAGGAAACAATTTTACCGCAAAAGGAATTTTATCTGCTTTACAAGCTGCTTTCCTATCCTAACAAAATATTTACCCGACAGCAGTTAATGGATGAAATCTGGGGTATGTATTCGGAAACAGACGAGAGGACAGTAAACACTCATATTAACAGACTTCGTGACAGGTTTGCAGACTGTAATGATTTTGAAATTATCACAATAAGAGGCTTAGGCTACAAGGCGGTGAAAAATGTTGAATAAGAAAAAGCATTCAAATCTGTGGATATATTTTTCCGCAATTGTTTTTGCCACAATAATGGTGGGATTTTTATTAGTTTTAGGCGTGTGGTTTATTCTTTTTGAACTCAATGTCATTCCCATAAGCCTTGCAGGAAAGCATCTGCCCATAGTTTGGTTTTTCTTCGGCAGTATTCTGGTAGGTGTGATGATTGCACTTTTTGTAGGCAAAATCATTATCAAACCAATGGAAAATATGAGCAACGCTTTCGGCGAGCTGTCAAAGGGCAATTTTTCCGTGCGGCTGCCTGACAATGAGGGTATTAAAGAAATAAGAGATATGGCAAACTGCTTCAACTCTATGGCATACGATTTGTCGAATATTGAAACTCTCAGGAATGATTTTGTAGTGAATGTTTCCCACGAATTTAAAACACCTATTGCGTCTATTGAGGGCTACGCAACTTTACTTCAAAACGAGAATTTACCGGCAGAAAAGCGAAAAAGATATGTTGGAAAGATACTTGACAATTCATCAAGGCTTTCAAATCTTCTCACCAATATTTTAACTCTTTCAAAGCTTGAAAATCAGGAGGAAATTCTCAACAAAAGCAATTACAGAATTGACGAACAGCTTAGGAAATGTGTTCTTCTCCTTGAGGAAAAGTGGCAGAAAAAGAATATTGAATTTGATATTGAAATGTCAAAAAATACATATTACGGCTGTGAACCTCTACTTGACCAGGTGTGGTTTAACATTATCGACAACGCAATAAAATACAGCGACGATAAAGGTAAAATTGCCATTAGTCTAATGTCAGGTGAAAATAATATAACCGTAACAATTTCCGATAACGGCACAGGTATGACTGATGAAGTAAAAAAGCATATTTTTGAAAAATTCTATCAGGCAGACGGCTCCAGAAAAGCAGAGGGAAACGGTCTCGGACTGTCCCTTGTAAAGCGAATTGTTGACCTTTGCGGCGGCGAAATATCAGTTGAAAGTCAAGTGGGCAAGGGTACGAAATTCATGGTAATTCTGCCGAATTAAGAAAAAGAGAGAGAATGAAAATGAAAAAATATTTAGCAAATATAATATCCGCCAGCAGAGTGGCATTTGCCGCTGTACTGCTGTTTTTAAATGACTTTACGGGAATGTTCATACCTATATACATTTACTGCGGATTTTCCGATTTAATTGACGGACCTATTGCAAGAAAAACAAACAGCGTCAGCGTATTGGGTGCTCATCTTGATACTGTGGGCGATGTGCTGACCTACTCGGCAATGACAAAAATTATAGTGTTCAAAAAGGATGTACCTCTTTGGGCGTTTATTTGGTTCGGTGCTGTTGCCGTAGGATTTATTGCAGCAGCATTTATCGCAAAGATAAGAAGCGGTAAATTCTATTTTGTTCACACTCTTTTCTGCAAAATTATGGCAGGGGTATTCTTCGTTCTTCCGCTGGTAATCAATCACATTAAGGTTGAAATCTGTGGGGCAGTACTTTGTACTGTTTCAAGCATTGGTGCTTTGGAATCAATAATTTTCCAGCTTAAAGACAGCAGTAATGAAACCAATGTAATTTCCGTAAGAAAAATGCTGAAAAGCAAAAATAATACTGAAAAGAGCAGATAAGTTTACAGTAAGTTGTTTTTCAAGTGCTAACATTATGTAGGAAATAATGTTAGGAGTGATTTTATGGTTTTATATTTCAGCGGTACGGGAAACAGCCGATACACCGCAAGAACTATTGCTGATATTGCAGACGATACACTAGTTTCCTTAAACGAAAGAATTAAGAATAACGACATCTCCCCTCTTGAATCAAAAAAGCCTTATGTTTTGGTATGTCCCGTTTACGCAGGACGGATTCCAAGAATTGTTGAAGAGCATATTATGAGAACTGCTTTTTATGGAACAGACAAGATTTATCTTATCGTCACCTGTGCACAGACGCCTTGGGTAACAGAGAAGTATCTCAACAAGCTTTGCGAGAAAAAGAAGCTTGTTTCTCAAGGCTTTTCAAGTATCGTTATGCCACAGAATTATATCGCAAACGGAGCAACTCAGCCTGAAAGCGTAAACAAAGAGGTATTTACAAAAGGTGCATTAAAAGTGGGCGAGATATCCGATTACATAAGAGAGCAGAAAAAACTTCCTGCCGAGAAACCCGGAAAATCAATTATGTCGGTAGTCCTCAACCCTATGATGTATAAAATGATGATTACCGCAAAGCCGTTTTTCACAACCTCAGCCTGCAACGGATGCGGCTTGTGCGTTGAAAAATGTCCCCTTAACAATATCAAGCTGTCAGATGGCACTCCTAAATGGGGCAAAAATTGCGCTCACTGTATGGCGTGCATCAGCTCCTGCCCAAAAGAAGCTATCGAGTACGGTAAAAAATCTGTTGGCAAAACAAGATATTATCTGGAATAAAACAGCAAAAAGCCAAGACGAAACGTCTTGGCTTTATCTTTTGTATGGTATATTTAATCATCAAGCATTATGTCGATAAGAGCGTCGAGGTCTTTTTCGGAAACGCCCAGGTCAACAAGACTGTTATATGTCTTTTCGCTCCAAGTGTCGCCGTCAGCGTCCTTAATTGCCTTGTAATATCCGCTTTTTGTGAGATTTGTAATTTTTCTGCTGCCGCCGATATCTGCGAAGTTAGAGAACATATAATCTTTAAACAAAGCGTCCTCGTCAACGCCGAGAAGTGAATTGATAAGGAATGAAAGCATACCTGTTCTGTCTGTTCCGATAGCACAATGAATGATTACAGGATAATTATCCTCATCAGCAAGGATAGAGAAAACCTTGATAATCTGCTCCTTGTTTCCCTTGTAGGTGTCGCCTTCCCACTCCATAGGACAAGGATAGAAGTTTACATCGTTGCCCAAAGGACTTGAAGTGATACCGCCGTTTTCGCCGTTATCAATCTGGCGGATATCAATTTCTGACTTTACGCCGAGAAGCATGCTCATCATCTGTTTGCCCATATCGGTAATGATAACATCGCTGCCGTTTTCGTCGCTGTCATTAAGGCGGCCGCATCTGTAAATCAGTCCCTGATTGATACGCTTGCCGTCCTCGTTTACTCTGCCGCCAAGGTCACGTACATTGGTTATGCCGTCAATATAAATATTTCTCGGTGCTGAATCTTCAGTAGTAAAATGAGCAACTTCTGAGGTTTCGTCGCCAATGCTGACAGTCCAGTAATAGTCCTGTGCGATTTTAAGGTTATATACAATACAGCTTTCCTGATTTGTGGTGTATGTAAAGCTGTCGGACATATTTTTGTTTTCGCTGACATTGATAACAAACTCATCGTCAGGACCGAGTTCGCCGTTATATACCCACTGAAATACTGTTTCCTGAGGTCTGCTGAGTTCCGCAGTACCATCAACGCCTGACGGCATTTTTTTGTAATTGCCTGAAAGGTAATCTGCCTGTTCCTTGGTATGTATACTTACCTCGCAGTCAACAGGATACGACGCACCTATAACTACTGAGTCGGATACTTTTTTTGTTTCAACCTGAGCAGTTGTGGATGTTGTGCTTTCTGCATTAGTTCCTTTGTCTTCACTTGCTGATGACGAACATCCTGCAAACATAGAAACGAGTAATGCTAATGAAAGTAAAATTGATAAAATTCTTTTCATAAGAATAACCCCTTAAATAAAATCTTTATACCATTTTAAATTAAATCTGATAAAAATGCAATACCTATATTAAATATTAACATACGCTGCAACTTCGTTAAAATTTTCACTATAACAAAAAGGTTAATTTTGTATCTTTTTGTATAAAGTGTAAAAAATGCAATTTTCTCTTGATTATCGGACACAAACAGTATAGAATATATACTGCATAAAAGCAAAAAACAATATTTTTTATTTCGGAGGTATTCCAAAATGGTAAAAGTTGCTATTAACGGTTTCGGTCGTATCGGCCGTCTTGCTTTCCGTCAGATGTTCGGTGCAGAGGGTTACGAAGTAGTTGCTATCAACGACCTTACAAGTCCAAAGATGCTTGCTCATCTTCTTAAGTATGACTCATCACAGGGTAAGTATGCTCTTGCTGATACAGTATCTGCTACTGATGATTCAATCATCGTTGACGGTAAGGAAATCAAAATCTACGCTAAGGCTGACGCTTCTGAGCTTCCTTGGGGCGAGCTTAATGTTGACGTTGTTCTTGAGTGCACAGGCTTCTACTGCTCAAAGGAGAAGGCTTCTGCTCACATCAAGGCTGGTGCTCGTAAGGTAGTTATTTCTGCTCCTGCAGGAAACGACCTTCCTACAATCGTTTACAATGTAAACCACGACACTCTTACTGCTGAGGATACAGTTATTTCTGCTGCTTCTTGCACAACTAACTGTCTTGCTCCTATGGCAAAGGCTCTTAACGACTTTGCTCCTATCCAGAGCGGTATTATGTGCACAATCCACGCTTACACAGGCGACCAGATGACTCTTGACGGTCCTCAGAGAAAGGGCGACCTTCGTCGTTCAAGAGCTGCTGCTGTTAACATCGTTCCTAACTCAACAGGTGCTGCAAAGGCTATCGGTCTTGTAATTCCTGAGCTTAACGGCAAGCTTATCGGCTCTGCACAGAGAGTTCCTACCCCAACAGGCTCAACAACAATTCTTACTGCTGTTATTAAGACAGACAAGGAAGTTACAGTTGACGCTATCAACGCTGCTATGAAGGCACAGGCTACTGAGTCATTCGGCTACAACACAGACGAAATCGTTTCTTCAGATATCGTTGGTATGAGATACGGCTCACTCTTCGATGCTACTCAGACAATGGTTCTTCCTATCGACGAGAACACATATGAGGTTCAGGTTGTTTCTTGGTATGATAACGAGAACAGCTACACTTCACAGATGGTTAGAACAATCAAGTACTTCTCAGAGCTTGGTTAATAGATAATCATTCAAAGTTTTAAACGGCTTGGTTTTTCCGAGCCGTTTTTGTTTTGCAGAAATTTATTGACTTGCCATATTTGTTTACTGTATAATTATGGTAGGATGAGTATGTAAAAAATTATCTCAAAATGCTCAAGTATTGCAGAGAAACATATAAATGAAATTTGTGGTAGGAAGATAACTTATGAAAATGAAAGTAAAAATTTCATTATGCCTGCTTTTGATTATTGCTATAACAATTTCAGCAATATGTTTTAAATTCTATTACCCTCACAACAAAAGGCTCGTCAACTTCTTTACTGAAAACGAAACACTTATGACAGAGTACATTGACACATTCAACAAAGATGATTTTACTGATAAGTATGATGACGATGAGCTAGGAGAGGTCAGGCTTTTTGAAATTCCTAAAGAACTTAAAGAGAAAAATGTAACAGAAATAGCACTTGCGGGCTCAAATCTGTTTTTCAAAATCAATGACGGCGGTGCGTATTACGGCGGAATTTATTATTCCTTTGATGACAGCTATGCTCAAACCACGCCTATCTCTGCCAACGCATATGACAAAGATTTTCAAGAAGTAAGAAAAGGCATACTTGTAAAAGGCAAAAAGAATACCGGCACAGATTGGTATCAAACCGAAAAGATTGCAGATAATTGGTATTATTTTGAAGTTCATACAGCGTAACTAAATAAAATATTTTCAACAAAAAGAAAAAGCTATTTCGCAAAACGAAATAGCTTTTTTGTTATACAAACTTAAAATTAAGCAGCTGCTTCCTCGCCGTCTGCAGGCTTCTTTTCCTTGAGGAGAACGAACTTTTCCATTGGGAAGAGAACTACCATCTGGATAAATCCTGCTGCAAGGCTTGCAATTGTTCTTGCAAGTGGCTGGAGCCATGTCCAATCTACCTTTGCGATAATACCAACGAGCCAGCCCTGGAACCAAGTTGAGAAGAGGATAAGAGCAATCATAAGTACAATGTAGATAGCGAAATTGTACCAAGGTGCATCTGACTTAAATGTAGTCTTCTTATTTTGATAGAAGCCGTAGATGTTAGCAATAAGGTTAGAGAGGAAGAAAGGAAGAAGATATCCCCAAGTAACGATACCGCCGACTACTGCACCGTTTTCGATAACGCCGCCGACAACATACTTGCCTACCTGCTCAACGCCCTTTGCAGTAGAAGCGTCAAAGATAACGTTCGGGTCAAAAATGCCCTGTAAGAATGCAGGAAGAGTTGCTGTTACGCCGTCAAAAACAAGCGGAAGAACATTGGCAAGCACAAGCTGAATAATTGTTACAAGACCTGAAACAACAAGGAACTTGAGGAGCTGCCATAATGTTTTGATGAATGAGCCCTTCTCAGCTGCGGCGTCATCAATACCGCCGAGGCTGATTTTCTTTTTTTCGTCTGCCATAAATTTACTCCTTAAAAATTTATAAAATATTTATTGCATTGACATTATAACAAGAATGTATAAATATTGCAAGAACTAATTACAGCAAGCCTAAAATTGCAAAGCCTGCAATAGCCTTAACGGCTGAAACAACACCCCAAACGATAAGTGCCAACAAGCCCACAACTACTGCAAGGAGAAGAACAACGGCAAGAACAAGAATTGCTAAAATTGCAGGACCTTTCTTACTCTTCTTTACAGGGTCATTAAACTTCTTTTCCTCACGCTTTGGTGCAGGATTGTTTTCGTCATATATCGGATAAATAGGTAATGTGGCCTCTGCGTCACAGAATCCCGGATTCCAAAGGAGCGGTTCAACAAGTGCTCTGACAGTAGTTGCACCCTTGAGAATTTTGCCGAGCTTAAGGTGGATAGTGTCAAGGAATGAGTCGATAACATTAAGAAGTCCACAGGTAAGCTTGTATTCTCTTGTTTCAGGACCATAGGGTGAGTCGCCGCAGTAAAGATTCTGCACAAGCTCGAGAATAAAATCTACGACCTTATTGTCTGCAATATCTGCGATATCCGACTTTTTAAGACCGCTTTCCTTTTTGCAAAGCTTCCATACTTTCTTGAAAGTAAGCTTATTGAGCCACTTGCCGATAGGTTTAATCAGCCACGCAAGTTTTTTAACCTTCTCGCCCGGAATAGAAAAGGCAGGTGTCATTTCAGCAAGGCGGTCGATATCGTTGCCCATTGCCCAAATAACCTCGGCAATCATACCGAAGAAAAAGCTCTTCATATACTCGTCAAAGCTCTTACCGCCTGTATCAAGTCCCGGAACATCTTTGATTGTTACGGTTTCAACGTCAATTTTTTCGTGCTTAGGGTCAAAGGTAACATTTCTCATAACAGGCGGACAGCCAATCATTGCACCTGTTGCAATATCGTAAAATACATTACCCTTTTTAGTTGTAACAGAGCTGATATTATGTATATGTGTATGACCTGAAAGCATACAGTGAAGTCCTGCGTCAGCGAAAATCTCTCTTGTGGTTTCGTGATTTCTCTGCATATCGCCTTTACCGATAATAGCATAGAAAGGTGACGGAGCAATCATTGGATGATGAGTCATAGCGATAACATACTGGTCATTTTCCTGTGCGTCCTTGAGCTGTTCCATTATCCAGCTCATACAATCATCGGAGAAGCCTGAACCTCTTTCGCCGTCAGGCTTATAATTGGTATCGTCATTAAGGGCGAAAAGTCTGTATCCCGGAGCAAGCTGAACAACATAGCTCATTGACTCCTTATGAACAGAAATTGCCTCGTTAGGACCGAACTCGTAATACATATCCCAAAGGTCGTGCCTGTCCTCAACAGCAGGAACTTTTATCTTTTCGTCGCCTACAAAGCCGTCGGTAACTCCGCCGTCACGGAAATCGTGTGTTGCGGTGATTACATAAACTCGCTTTCCCCTCTTTTTAAGGTCACGGAGCATTTCGATAAACTCCTTATGTGACTCAATTTCGCCGTTATGGGTTGTGTCGCCTGAAAGGAGAACAATATCGGTTGAGGTGTCCTCACAAAGCATATCAAAGCCTGCTTTGAGCACAAGGTCGGAATCTTTTATAACCATCTGCGATTTAGATTCCATCTTGTCGTACTCCTTGCCTGAAGTACCTGTCTTTCTTGAATAATAATGAGTATCGGTTATGACCTGAATTTTAAGAGGCTCATTATTACTGCCGTAAATTCTCTGTGCCATTCTTATTTCTCCTTTATCACAAGAACTCCCGATTTAACACTTGAATCAAATGTAAATTCAAGAGAGCCCTTATTTCTTTCAAAAAACTCAACCTCTTTGCCGTCGAGAAATGCAGTATATTCTGCGTTATCCGAAAGAGTAACTATCATTGTGTACTTCTCGTTTTCGCCGTAATACTTGAAAGATATCTCGGCACTGTTATCAGTAGTTTTCTGATAATCTGTCCAAAGGTCAAAGCCTGAAGTAACAGTCTGCGGTTTGTAGTAGCAGTTTGCCCAAATGCAGATTGGTGCGGAAAGTCCGCCGAAATTGTGGAACCAACCGCCTCTTCTTGTAGCAATACCAAAACACTCATAAGTATTGTAGGTGAAATCGGTTTCCTCTTTCCACATATCAAGGGCACGGTTTGCAATTTCAAAAGCGAAATCAGCCTCGCCGTTGTCAAGCATCGTTTTCCAAACATACCACTGGTGGCTCATCCAAACGTTGCCGTTCCAGTAGCCGTCATCAAAATAGTATGACGCACTCATATCAACGGCTGAAATACCTGCTCTTGACCACATTTCATTTGGATTTTTGATATGGTCGATAAGTCGCTTTTTTCTTTCACCTGTAACAGCACCTGCCACAAGAGGATAAATGCCGTCCATACCTTTATTGAAGTTTTCGCCGTCGGCAGTTCGCATAATATCTGTAATATTGCCGTTGTCATCATAAAGAGTATAGCCGAAATAACCGCTTTCCTCGTCCCAGGCAAGCTCGTTAAGTGCCTTGGTGGAATATGCAATATCCTCGTCATAAACCTTGATATCGTCATATCTGCCGAGAGAGTCGGCAACCATTTTCATTATCTTGCCTGCTCTGATAACCTGAGCAGTTGTAAGGCAAGGACAGGTGTATTTTTCTGTCTTTCTCGCCATCATTTCAACCTGTGCAGGATAATCATCCATACCGCAATGAGAGTACCAATAATCGTAGGCGGTAAGCAGTCCGTTATTGAACTTTGCAAAGGTTGAGCCGTGATTTCTTCCTCTTAAAAATTCGTAGTAAAGCTTTGCTTTATCATACAGGAACGCAAGGCTCTCCTTGTCATTTGTCCTCTTGAGCAGTTCAAGATATTCCGCAAACTGTGTAGGCACCAATGAGCCGTGGAGAAGAAATGCAAAATCTTTATTTGTCTCGTCGCAAAGATACATATCAAGAGCGTACTGACAGAGCTTCGGTGAAAACTCAAGAAGTCCCATACCGATAAAACCGCTGTCCCAAGTGTAAAAGCTGTCCCATCTCTTACCGGGAGTATGATGAATTACATTTTCGCCGTGGCGGTAAACAGGATAAACAACATTTGTGAGAAGTGTTGACTTAAGTATCTCTGTTGAAAGAGTGTACTTTTTACCCGCCTCGTTGTAATTATTTACAGGACTTGACGCTTTCGCAGCCTGATAAATCTGCTCGTATTCGTCATTGCTCAAAGCCTCAAACTCGCCCATTGACAAAACTGCATATTCTGTATGCGAGGTATGAGGTTCAATGAAAATCGACTTAATCAGCGTATTGTGGAAAAAACCGTCATCACTATGCTTTCTCTTAAATGAGCCTGAAAATGTTTCAGGCAAATCGTCATAGGTGTGGTCGCCGTTTGAAAGACGGTTTATTAGTGCGTCTTCAAGGCAGCCTGAATTAAGCTTTCTCTCTCTTGTATTCTTGTTGCCGGTAAGAATACAAAACGGCTTTTCAATTCCGTCATATGTAAGTGACGTTCTGTGACCGCAGCCCAAATCTTCCGTTTTAATCTCAGGAACATAAGGGAATACCTGCTTTTCTGTATAAAGCTTATCCTTGTCCTCTTCCTCAATAACGGCAAGGAAATCAAGCTCAATTCCTGCTGTACCGAGGCTCTCAAAAGTGAAGCTATCCTTATACGGCAAATATGTAATTGAAAGCTCGTCGCTGTGAGGGAAAATAACCTTTTCGCCGTTCATATCAAATTCAGCGTTGCCGTCGGTAACAGTCTTGTATCTCACTGCAATTACAGGCTTTTCAAAGCCTGCTGCGTTCATTTCGTAAGAAACCTTGTCGCCTTTTTCACATCCGAAAGGCTTAAGGTTAAGATAATGCACGTGGTAATTTTCACATCTGTCGCCGAGGCCTTTGCCAAGATAAAAATCTTTATCCGCAAACATACCCTTGAACATACCGTCAGGATTTTCATCATCCCAAGGACGTGAAACTGCGTAATCATAGCTTACATAATCGTTGGCGGTTTTAAGCACGCATTTCTCGGGAGTATTCACCTTGCAGTAGGTCGGATACGGAAATTCCAAAGACGCAAAAATATTCAGAATACAGTTCTGTGAAAGCTCTGTATTATTGAAAAACTCGCATCTCATAAGATAGGCTTCGTCATTTATTTTTGAAAAGGACACATCGGCATAAACCATATCCTTCCACATAAGCTCGTATCTGTATGAAAAGTAGGTATAGTCGCTTTTGCAGTTCCACAAATGATATGATGACGGAACTGTTACGTTAGGAACAGGAGTTGAGCTGTTCCAAAGGGTAGGATGAACTGAAAAGTCGTATCGTGCACCCGCATCTGCAAGGGACTCTATTATCCTTGAGATACCCATATACTTCTTTGAATAAGGTCCCCACAGGGGCATTTTGATTTTATTATCCTGCATATTTTTCCTCGCTGAATCAAGGCAGAATTTATACATATGTAATATTTTGTACAGTTGCAAAATAGACATTCTGCCCGAATTTTTTTCTAAAGGATATTATCACCTATTTAAAGTCCTTTGTCAATAGATTAAATTAAATAATGTTCATTGACAAAGAAGAAAATATAAAGTATTATATTGTATATGTATGTATATTTAAACTCTACAGTGGAGGAAACGAATGAACTTAGACGCTAACGTGCAGAAGATAATTACTCTCCTGCTGAAAAAATGGAAAACAATTATTCTCTTTGCTTTAATCGGAACTTTTGTGGCATACTTTTTCACCGCAAACTTTACTACTCTTACATATGCCTCTTCCGTAGAATTTCTTGCAACCGCAGTTGACAAGAATCAGGAGCTCAGCGATTCAACATCCTCATCTGCCGTTCAGCAGGCAAGCAACACCAGCAAAATGAACTACGCTATGAAGATGATGGCTACATATATTGAGATTTTCAAAACCAATGAGTTTAATCAAAAGGTGGCTAATGAGCTTAACGAAAATCTCAGCACCAACTATTCAGCATCTACAATAAAAAATGCAATCACTATAGAAAGCATATCCGATACTGCCTTGTTCAAAATGACAGTTACCACCACCGACGCCGATTTGTCATACCAGATAGCACACCAGCTTGAGGAAACGGTGCCTGATGTTATGGAGACTAAAAACAGCGGTCTTGTTACCGCAACTGTTGAGGATACGGCACTTAAGGCAACCTCTGCACAGAGCTTGGGATATGCAAAAAAATGCCTTGTGGGTTTTGCTGTCGGTTTTGTTTTTGCAGCAGCATTCTATATTCTCAAGGACCTGCTTGATGTAAGAATCAAGTCCAGCGAGGAGCTGACGGAAAGATACGATATTCCTGTTTTGGGTACTATACCTGAATTTGAATTTAAGTCAGCGTCACAGATTAAAAGGCTTGAAAAGGCAGAAAGAGAGGGAAAGAAATAATGGCTAAAAGAAGCAAAAAAAGTTCCGTTCCCACCTCTGCAACATCAAGACTTTTGCTTGAAAATGCACCTATTCAGTCCGAGCTTAAGTTCAGAATCGAGGAAGCATACAAAACAATCAGAGCAAACATTATGTTCTCTGTTATCAAAAAAGGCTGTAAAATAATCGTCGTTTCATCCTCACTTCCAAATGAGGGAAAAACTACTACAACAGTTAATCTTGCCGTTTCTATTTCTCAAACCGACCAGAGAGTTTTGCTTATTGACGGCGATTTAAGAAAGCCTAAAATTCATCAGTATTTCGGTCTGCCTAACGCTCCGGGACTTACAAACTTCCTCAGCGACACCATTTCAGGCAGAAGAAGTGCGGATATTTTCGGCATAATTCATCCTACTAAATATGAAAATCTCTCTGTAATTTGTTCAGGCTCAATTCCGCCTAACCCGGCAGAGCTTTTAGGCTCCGATTTTATGTCGGACTTTCTTGCAGATGTCAGCAAAGATTTTGACTATATCATTATCGACACACCGCCTGTAAACGTTGTTTCCGACTCGTTTCCTCTTATCAGAGAGTCCGACGGCGTTGTCCTTGTAGTCCGTTCAAATCAGTCTACTCATCCAGAGCTTCAGAAGGCACTTTCCGCCCTCGAATTTATTGACGCTAAAATTCTCGGCTTTGTAGTTAATTTTGAAGAGGCAAAGGCGTCAAAGCGTAAATCAAGCTACGGAAAATACAGCTCCTACGGCTCGTACAGTCCATACTATTACGGCTCAAACGGCAGTTACAGCGGTTACGGAAGATACAGCTCTTACAGCTCAAATCATTCAAAGCGGTCAGGTGATGACAAATGAACATTCCAAGCTTAGTTGAAACTCATTGTCACATTCTGCCGGGAATAGACGATGGTGCACCTGACGTCGAAACAAGTCTTAAAATGATAGAAAAGCTTAAGAGCCAAGGAGTAAAAACTATTGTTCTCACTCCTCACTATTATTCCGACTCAATTTCTCTTGACGACTTTCTTGCAAGGCGTGACAGAGCCTTTGATGAGCTGACATCAGCTTTACCGCCTGACAGTCCTCGCCTTATTCCTGCTGCTGAGGTGTACATCAGCAAATATCTTTTTAACTACGATAGCCTTGAAAGGCTTGTTATCGGCAGTTCGGGATACGTTTTGATAGAGCATCCTTTCAGCTGTGACTTTTCGCAGAAATACTATGACCGCCTGATGAATCTTAATTTTGATTACGGCGTTAAGCCTATTTTGGCTCACATTGAACGCTATGAGGCATTTATGGATAACGAGGAGCTCCTTGACGAATATATAGCCGCCGGCTGTCTTTCTCAGGTGAATGTCAGCTCGTTTGTTAATGCTCACAGAGGTACAAGGAAAAAGCTTTTCAAATATCTTGAAAGCGGCAGAGTGCATATTATCGGCACAGACTGCCACAACCTTTCAAGCAGACCCCCCGAGCTTTCTCAAGGAATTAAAGAGATTATCAAAAAAAGCGGAGAGGAAGCCGCAGCTGTTCTCGAACAAAACGCAAATATTCTTGTAAGATAAAAGAGAGTTGCTTCAAACAACTCTCTTTTTTAATGCGTTCCGCTTATATCCTTATCAATTTCTACACTACTGTTTTTTAAATACACGTGTCCGGCAAAAGTCAAATTCTTTTGACTAACGCTGCTTATTGATAAGATAAAATCTGTTGAAGAATCAAATTTTCCTTCGTATACCGCTACATACTTGTATTCTTCAGCATTTGAAGAAACAGGAAAAGCCACAAACGAAGATATAAAAACTGTAAATACTAATACTGTTGATATAATTTTTCTTAATTTTCTCATAAAATTCTCCTTCTATAATTAATGTGACCAAATGTAGGTTGTCCATAAATCATTGTCATATTTAACCTTACTTACTTCAATATATGTTTCCAACAATTTGCAAACCGGGTCATTTGTTAGTTTTATTTCATTAGAAATTTTTATTGCTATTTCTTTTGAAATCAAATCGTATGTTTTATAGTCTGCTTTTTCATCTATAGAAAAATAAAAAACATGTTTGCTGTTTTTTGATATAGAATTTTCAACAAAATATTTCGCGTTATCACTTGAAAAAATAAAATAATTATCTGCACCTGTATTATCTGCAAAGTTAATAATATGTTCCGGTTTTAGAACAATCCCCACAATTCTATCATCCACGTTTTCTTTAAGCCATTCGGTGCACCATACTTCTAAATCTTCCAACTGATAATCGTCATAGAACTTGCCGTCTATTCTATTAACAAAAAAGTTTCTGCCGTTATATTCAAATTCAAACGCAAATTCTTTCCATTTTATATCCGGAGTAGGCAAAGAACTGTCACTAAAATAGATTCCCGAATTTCTCGAATCAAGAAGTTTAAAATCTGATTTTTCAGCATCATATTTTTTGCAGAGATACGATACAGCCATATTTTCCGCAACAGTAAGTTTGACGCTGTCGAAAATTTTTATTCCTCCAATTAGTGCAATAATCACCAGAACAATTACTAAAAATCTCTTTGTATCTTTATTCATTTTCAACCCTCCTGAAACAGAAGAAACAAATACTATTTTACCAATTCTATAATAGCAGAAATTTTTATGTTTTCAATTATCTTTTTTCAAATTTGTAATTTGCTACAAAAACGAGAATAAATATTTGTGATAAATTACAATAAGAGGAATTTTCATAAAAAACAAAAACGCAGTTTGTCAAAATTGAACTGCACCAGATTGTGCAGACAGTACAAAAACAGCCTAAACGGCAGAATTATTAAATATTAAGCAACAAACTGATTTCGTTTTTCTGACGGAGTCAGTTTTGTTTTTGTTTGAATTCTGTAATTGTTGTAAAAGTTGA
>JAQXUH010000048.1 GCA_029219885.1 Eubacteriales bacterium
GGGGTTCGATGCCCCCGCTGTAATTCAAGTCTGCGGTCGCTGTAACATTTTTATTTTTTATGTTTTGTTATTACGAGAAAGTTAGCCACCGATTTTTTATCGGTGCGGTTTTGTCAATTTAGACCGACAAACAATAATTTACCTTTTTGGCAATGTTACTGTAAATGTTGTTCCTTTGCCGAGTTCACTTTCCACGCTGACAGTACCTTTACACAAATCGGTAAGCCTTTTGACAATGGAAAGTCCCAAACCGTTACCGCCTGCACTTCTGTTTTTATCCGCCTGATAAAAAGTGTCGAAAACGTGAGGTATATCATCCTGTGCAATTCCGCAGCCTGTATCCTGAATTTTTACTGTAATGTCCTTTTTGTCCTCACTCAAAAATACAGAAATTGAGCCGCCGTTTTCCGTATGCTTAATGGCATTGTCCAGCAGATTTATCCAGATATGCTCCATAAGGTCGGCATTTCCCACATATGTAACAGGTGCTAAATCACCCTTGATTTCGATGTTCTTTTCAAGCCAACCTGTGCTGAGTAGCTGAACGCAGGAACGTAACTGCTCGTCAAGAGAATATGGTTTCGCATCAGGAATAATCTCTGTATTCTCAAATTTTGTAAGGAGTAAAATATTGTTCGTCATTGAAGAAAGCCGCTTTGATTCGTCAATGATTATATCTGTATATTCTTCCTTGTCCTTGTCGGAAACGGATGAATTTTTCAGTATCTTTGCATATCCCAAAATTGATGCAACAGGCGTTTTATACTCGTGAGAAATTATGTTGATGAAATCATTTCTCATAGTCTCGGTGCTTTCAAGCTCAAGAGCAGTTTTGTTCACCGCTTCCTTTAGCTGTCTTATATGTTTTGTGTCACGCTTGTTTATCTCAAGATGCACATTAAAATCGCCGTCGGCAAATTTCTCAAGTGCATTTATGATATTGTCAAGCGGCTTGAGAAAGTAGAGAGAAATTATAGAATGTGCAATTCCGCCTACAAGATTGCATACCGCAAGAATAATTACAGGCAGCCAGATTGACCAGATTGTACCCTCGGGAATCAGCCCCAAATAAACGAATATATAATATATTCCAACTGAAAGAAGTGTTGTTGCAAGCACTATGATAAATACAATCAGCGATACTAATGTTCTTATTGATTTAAGCTTTTTCATAATCGTTTATTCCCATATATCCGAAACCTCGGATAGTCTTAATGCTGAAGTCTTTGTTGTCCTTGAATTTTTCACGAAGTCTGTTGATATGTACCTCAACTGTGTGCTCGTCGCTTTCTGTATCAAAATCCCAAATCTCGTCCATTATCTGCCGTTTTGTAAAAAGCTGATTCGGATATGATAAAAGCTTATAGAGCAGTAAAAATTCCTTAGGCGTCAGCTCTACTTCCTGACCGTCAACCTTTGCTGTGAGAGATGCGTAGTCAAGAACTGTTGAGCCGATTGTCACAACCTTTTCAAAAGCAATTTTTGACCTGCGAAGAAGTGCTTTAACTCGCCACAAAAGTTCTTCGTCATCAAACGGCTTTGCAAGAAAATCGTCAATGCCTGACAGAAAGCCTTGCTTTTTATCGTTGTGAGATATCTTTGCCGTAACCATTAATACAGGAATTTCGCAAAGGCCGTCACGCAAGGTTTTTGTAAATTCGTAGCCGTCCATATTAGGCATCATAATGTCAACTACCGCCAAATCAATGTGGCTGTTTTCCATTACAAGAAGTGCTTCAGCACCGTCACAGGCCGTTTTGCAGTTATATCCTGCCTGAGTGAGAATTGTTTTTATCAAATCTCTCATATGCTTGTCATCTTCAGCAATTAAAATATTAAACATACTATCACCCTCTTTATCTGTACCTATAATATTAACACCGTTTCAATTAAACCTCAACATTTTTGTGATTTTTGAGTTTGAGTTGAAAAAAGCTTTCTAAAATAATAGTAATAACTTTTGGAGAGGGTAGAAATGACATTGGACAGCCATACGGCAAAAAGACCGATTTTTACTAAAAGCCGTGAAAATTCGAGAGATGTAATTAAGCTTTATGATTATGATATCAGCCACTTGTGGCTTGCAGGACTTGTTTATGCTCATATCGGCTATTGGGTGGAAAATCTTTTTCGCTTAGTTTCAAAAGGCATTCTTGATTCGAGAAATCAGCTTTTGCCGTTTCTCTTTTGCTACACCATAGCAATGTGGGCACTTTATCTCGCTTTGGGCACACCTAAAAAGGCTCGTATCTTTTCAAAACAGCTTTTCACAAAGGATGACAAAAAAACTCAGGTTCTTTCACAACTTTACTATTTCGTTGTAGTATTTCTCTTTGTATTTTTCGGCGAAATTGTTGTGGGCACTTTGTTTGAAAAAATCTCGGGCATTCAGCTTTGGAACTATAACGGTATTCCTCTTCACGTTACTCAGTATACAAGTGTTCCCACCTGTACCGCACTTTCCGCAGGCGTTATAGTGCTTATGGAATATTTCTTTACTCCGCTGATGAAAAAGATACAGAAAATCCCGTATGATATTTTGCTGAAAATTGATTATATCGCAGGTGCACTTATCGTTGCCGATTGGCTGATAATGATGATTTCTATCAATGTTTTCAAAACTGCTCCTGCCTATTGGTCAATTAACTTCAGGTAAAATTTAAAGGCATCGACTTTGAGGTCGGTGCCTTTGTGCGTTTTATCCACTGACCTTTTCCATAACCTTGAATACTGCACCTGACAGGAAAAACCACAAAAGAGAAAACGGCACGCAAATCTGCCCTAAAAAATTAAGTGGTACATTTGAATAGTCCCAAACGTGCTCACGCAGAATAAGATTAAAGGCGATACCGAAAATCAGCTCAACTCCTGTGATAATCAGCATACCTACAAGGCATTTTGCCCAAAATGGTAAAGCGTAATTTTCATTGATATACAAAAATGTTGAAATGACGATGGCACCGGCGAAGAACATTGAGTAATGAGTTCGTCCTCTCCACAGAATTTCAAGGAGACAGTAACCGAAACCGCCGATTAATGCGGCAAATAAATAATGATAAAAATTTCTCATAATTGTATTATCCGCCGATATGTGCTAAAATATATTTACTAATTTCAGGCAGGTGAAAAAAATGGCATTGTCGGACAAGGCTCAATTTCTTATAGAAATTTTTGAAAAATCAGGATATGAAGCGTATCAGGTTGGCGGCTGCGTAAGAGATTATCTTATGGAGAGAGTGTGCGACGATGTTGACATAACCACCTCTGCCACTCCTGAAGAAACTGAAAATGTGCTGACGGAAAACGGCATACGATATATTGAAACAGGCTTGAAGCACGGCACTGTAACGGCTCTTGTTGACGGTGACACCTTTGAAATTACAACTTTTCGCTGTGACGGAGAATACAAAGACGGCAGGCATCCTGAAAGTGTGTCCTTTATAACAAATCTCAAGGATGATTTATCACGCAGAGATTTTACAATCAACGCAATGGCGTACAGTAAAAGAACAGGCCTTGTAGATTTATTCGGCGGAAAAAGTGATATTGATGCGAAAATCATCAGGACTGTGGGAAACGCAGACAAACGCTTTGGCGAGGACGCTCTGAGAATTATGAGAGCCATCAGATTTGCATCTGTATTAGGCTTTGAGATAGAGAAAGAAACGAAAGAGGCTGTTTTCAAAAACAAGGAGCTTTTGAAAAATGTGTCTGCCGAAAGGCTTTTTACGGAGCTTTCAAAACTGCTTATGGGTGATTTTGCCTTTTTTGTTCTTATGGAATACAGAGAGGTAATTGCCGTAATTATTCCTGAAATTACGCCTTGCTTTGACTATCCCCAGAGGACGGTCTGGCACCTTTACGATGTTTGGGAGCACACCTGCAAGGCAGTTGAGGCTGTGCCGAAAGATTTAGCTTTAAGGCTTACAATGCTTCTCCACGATATCGGCAAGCCCTTTGTGAGAACTACTGATGAAAAAGGCGTGGACCATTTTAAAGGACATCAAAAGGTCAGCGGCGAAATGGCAGAAAAAGTCCTCAGGCGGTTTAAAATTTCCAATGAGTTATATGACCGCATAATGTTTCTTATTCCGATTCACGATATGCACATTGGCACAGACAGAAAGCGGATAAAAAAGTGGCTGTCAAAGGTTGGCGAAAAACAGCTCCTCGATTTAGTTCAGGTGAAAAGAGCCGACAAGCTGGCACAAAATCCGCAGATGACATCAAACGAGCTTGCAAATCTTGATATTACCGAAAAGCTGATACACCAAATAATTGAAGAGGGCGAACCACTTACGGTTAAGGACCTTGATATTAACGGCAACGATTTAATGGCTTTAGGATATCACGGCAGAGAAATCGGCGAAAAGCTTAACGAAATTCTCACGGCGGTTATTGATGAAAAAATTGAAAATAAAAAGTCGGAAATTTTGCAGTATTTAGCTGAAAGCAATTAAGTGATATACGTATAAACAGCTCTGCACAATGTGGGGGCAGTTCACTTCAGGGTTGGTGTTTTATTTTGTTAGTGTCTTTAAACAGTTGAGCGAAGTGAAACAACAAACCACCCGTTTGACGGGTGGTTATGATTGCTCAAAGTTGGCGTTATACTAAAATATTGTGTCAACCATATAAAGTGCAATTATTAATCTTTTGACTTGATAATTCCGCCAATATAGTATGCTATAAATGATACCAGAGGATAACAAATTGACACTACTGAGTACACTAATTTTTCCATAATTTCACTTTCATAATAATTGCTTATAATGTTTTCAAGTATAACAATTTCATTAAAGTTAAATATTTCAAGATAACCTGATGCAATTTCAACAAACAAATTTGATGAATATATATTTTGATAATGCAATGCTGCAATTCCAATCATTATCAATTCAATGATTAACAAAAAAATTAAATCTCCTTTTGTTAATTTACTTTTTGAAATAAACCCGACCAAGAGAGGAACAACAATAACAAGGAGAACTGGCATAAAATCATAAATAACAGGGTGCACATAGGTTTCTTGTAATAAAAATAATGTTACTAAAGCTATAAGGTTTGCAATAAATAGTGATAATATAATAAGCAAAGACTGTTTAATACTACTTCTTTTTTTGCTCATATAAATTTCTCCGTTCATTAATGTTTTGCTACAAATCCAAAATAGCATAAAACATTTTAAAAAGCTATAGTTTTACAAACAATTAAGAATAATTTTATAATAATTACGAGATTGAAAATCTCATCATACCAATTCTTTATGGTCTTTAATACTGCAAGACATTCATATACTAATCTGAAAGTCTCTTTTATGCTGTAAGCAATTTGTAAGTCTGGAAATGCTCGTAGAAGATAATCTGATTTCTTTTGTTTGCCTTCGTCAAGATTTTCTATTGCTCCACCAAGAAGATGCTTAATATTTCTTCTATTGAATCCTTTAAGCATAACGGAATCTTTTACGACAATTCTTTTTTTAACATATTCTAAAAACACATTACGCACAGTTTGTTTTGTAATCGAGCATTCTGATACAATTTTTGAATATGTATTATTTAATGCTGATTTTTTAATAGTTTCTCGTAACCTTAAAGTTATTCTGTCCTTAGGACATATTAACACATAGTCCACAATAAAAGTAATGCCACAATTATTGCATCTATATCTATCGCCAATAATGTTAATGGCTACTTTTTTATCAAAATAATTGGTGTCTCTAACAAATCTATCATATTTACCAAACTTAATGATACTTGTAGCTCCACATTCTACACATTCAAAAGGTGGCTCTTTTAGTTCTACTGTAAATAAGATGTCGGTACCGTTTTTTCTTTATTGATTGCTTTAAACTCATCTAAACCTAAAAGCAACACAAAAATTAACGCTTACAACATAAAACTTGACATTAGAGTATGATTTCACACCATTTTGTTAATTTTACTTATCAATACGAAACTTTACATGTCCAAGAAAAATTAGTTCTTTACTTTTTCTTTTACTTATGTTATAATCTATCCGCTGTAAACGATTTACTCGGATTAGGGTGCAAACTGCGGTGCAGTATCACCTGTCCCTTTTCTGTGTTTTTCGCATTCGGCAAATAATTTTAAATGAGGTGAAAATAATGACACAGGCTGAAAAGCAGGCTATCATCAAGGAGTATGCTACTCACGAGAATGACACAGGTTCTCCTGAAGTACAGATTGCTGTACTTACAACAAGAATCAACGAGCTCACAGAGCACTTGAAGGTTCACAAGAAGGACCACCACTCAAGAAGAGGTCTTCTCAAGATGGTAGGTCACAGAAGAAATCTTCTTGTATATCTCTACAAGACTGATATCGAAAGATACCGTGCACTTGTTAAGAAGCTCGGCATCCGTGACACTCTTGACAAATAATTGTCATTCAGGCAGACGATAGATAGAATTACCTATCGTTTGCCTTGTTTACTTTTTTGTAATTTGCAAGAGGGCAGACAATAGTAGTAAATTGAGCATATTTCTTTCATTCAAGTGTGCTGAATTTATTACTATTTGCACCTCTTGTGATTAAATAAAATATTTAGAAATGAGGTACAAATTTTATGTTTTTCAAGAATTTTAAAGTTTGGGAAACAGAGCTTGCAGGCAGAAAGCTTACCCTTGAAACAGGTAAGATGGCAGGCCTTGCCAACGCAGCAATTATGGCTCGTTACGGCGAGACAGAAGTTCTCTGTACAGTTACTGCTTCCGCTAAACCAAGAGAGGGTGTAGACTTTTTCCCTCTTTCAGTAGATTATGAAGAGAAGATGTATTCAGTAGGCAGAATTCCCGGCTCATTCCTTAGAAGAGAAGGCCGTGCAAGCGAGAAGGCTATTCTTACATCTCGTTGCATTGACCGTCCTATCAGACCGCTTTTCCCTAAGGATTTGAGAAATGACTGCTCAGTAGTTGCTACAGTTATGTCTGTTGACCCTGACTGCTCACCTGAGATTACAGCTGCTATCGGTGTATCTGCTGCAATCGCAATTTCCGACATTCCATGGGATGGTCCTATTTCTTCTGTTAATGTAGGCCTTGTTGACGGCGAAATCGTTATCAACCCTACTCTTGAGCAGAGAGCTAAGACCGACCTTACTCTTACAGTTGCATCAACTGCTGACCTTGTTGCTATGATTGAGGCAGGCGGTAACGAAATTGATGACGACACAATGTTCAATGCTATTATGGCAGGTCACGAAGAAAACAAGAAGATTGTTAAGTTCATTCAGGGCATTGTTGACGAAGTAGGCAAGCCGAAGTTTGCTTATGAGTCATCTGACCCGGACCCTGCAATTATGGCAGAAATCGAAGAATTCTGCATTGAGGATGTTAGGAAGGCTCTTGATACAGACGACAAGCTTGTTCGTGACGAGGCCCTTCTTCCTATTTACGCTGCTGTTCACGAGAAGTTTGATGAGAGATTTGAGGGTAACGAGGGCAAGATTGACGAGATTATGTATCTTGTTCAAAAGCACGTTGTACGTTCTTGGCTTAAGGACGAGCATAAGAGAGTTGACGGCAGAGGTATTGATGAAATCCGTCCTCTTAATGCTGAGGTTGACCTTCTTGCAAGAGCACACGGCTCAGGACTTTTCACAAGAGGACAGACTCAGGTTCTTTCAGTTGCAACTCTCGGTCCTATGACAGACGCTCAGCTTCTTGACGGCCTTGACGAGCAGACCGAAAAGAGATATATCCACCACTACAACTTCCCATCATACTCTGTTGGCGAAACTAAGCCATCAAGAGGTCCAGGCAGAAGAGAAATCGGTCACGGTGCACTTGCTGAAAAGGCACTTGTTCCTGTTCTTCCGTCAGTTGATGAGTTCCCATATGCTATCAGAGTTGTATCTGAAGTTCTTTCTTCAAACGGCTCAACTTCACAGGGCTCAATCTGTGGCTCAACTCTTGCACTTATGGCTGCCGGCGTTCCGATTAAGGCTCCTGTTGCAGGTATCAGCTGCGGTCTTATCACAGGTGATGAGGGTGTTTACGGCGACTTTATGACAATGGTTGATATTCAGGGACTTGAAGATTTCTACGGCGATATGGACTTCAAGGTAGCAGGTACTAAGAAAGGTATTACTGCTATCCAGATGGACCTTAAGGTTCATGGTCTTACTCCTGAAATCATCAAGGAGGCTTTTGCTAAAACTCACAAGGCAAGAAATTATATCCTTGACGAGATTATGCTTCCTGTTATCAGTGAGCCAAGACACGAGCTTTCAAAGTACGCTCCTAAGATGGTTACTCTTACTATTAATCCTGATAAGATTGGCGACGTTATCGGTAAGAGCGGTAAGGTTATTCAGGAAATTCAGTCCGAATATGATGTTAAAATCAGCATCGAAGAGGACGGCAGAGTATATATCAGCGGTATTGATATTGACAAGTGCAATGGTGCTGCTGAGGTGGTTAAGCTTATTGCTACTGACCCAGAGGTTGGTGCTTTCTATAACGGCGTTGTTACAAGAATTATGAACTTCGGTGCATTTGTTGAGATTGCTCCGGGTAAAGAAGGCCTTGTTCACATCTCAAGACTTGATGTTAAGAGAACTGAAAAGGTTGAGGATGTTGTTAATATCGGCGATTCAATCATTGTTAAGTGTATTGAAATTGACGACCAGGGCAGAATTAACCTTTCAAGACGTGACGCTCTTATCGAGCTTGAGGGTATGACTCCTGAGAATGATATCGACGAGGCTCCTAAAAAGCCAAGACGTGATAATCATCGTCCAAGAAGATAATAGATAAAGCAAAAGACCTGCGAGCATTCGCAGGTCTTTGTTGCTTTTAGAGCATTAATATTGACTAAACTAAAAGTATAATGTATAATTTTTTCGGATAAGGAAAACTACCGAATACGGTAGGCGGTCAATCTTGCTCCCGAAAGGGGGCGTTATTATGGAATACATAGTTTCAGCGATTATATTTTTAGTTGTTTTAACAGGTTATATTATCGTAATAAAAAAAGATTAGCCGCCCGAGCTACCAACCAGTGCGGCTAATCTTTAACCAATCTTAAGGGAGCGACCGTCTATCCGGCAAGCTCCTTATCTACTGTTATATTATCATATTTTTCTCATACTGTCAACAATGGTTTAAAAGCCTTTTCAAAAAAACTATTGACAAAGAGAAAAATAGAATTTATAATGAAGTTACAATTTAATTCAAACCGATGAAGCGGAGATAAAAATAAGATACGCACTCACAGAGAGCTCTGTCGCTGGGACTGAGCAGTAAACGGCTTATTAAATGGACCGCCGAGGGTACGGTGAAAGGCAGCTGCCGAGTATCCCGTAACGTGCAGACCTGCGTTAACGGTCAGAGATATGATAGTATCTTGCAAAGTGTATGGTTTCCCATAAATCAAGGTGGCACCGCGGAAAGTATTTTCGTCCTTGGTAATACATTTGTATTGCCGAGGACTTTTTTATTTGTCTTCGTGCCTGTTGCAAGGTAGAATTGGGAGATGAAATTATGATTACAAAACCGACTGAAAGGGAAGTGCTTGAAAAATATTCAGCCTTCAAAACCGTTCCTGTCAGCACTGAAATCAAGGCAGATGTTACTGCTATTGAGGTGCTGAAAAAGCTGAAGAAAATCAGTTCTCACTGCTATATGCTGGAGTCAGTTGAGGACACTAAAGAAACAGGACGATACACATTTTTAGGCTTTGACCCAAAGGCTGAGATCAGCTGTAAGAATTATGAAGTTCGCATAGTTGACGGCTACGGCGTTAAGACCGAAAATGGCAATCCGAGAGATTATATCAAAAAAATTCTTGATGAGCACAAAAGTCCTCGGCTTGATTATCTTCCTACCTTTACAGGCGGCTTGGTCGGATATTTCGGCTACGATTATGTTAAGTACAGCGAGCCTACCTTAAATCTTGACGCAGACGATGACGGAAGCTTTAAAGACGTTGACCTGATGCTTTTTGACAAGGTTATCGCCTTTGACAACAGAGAAAATAAAATTATCCTGATTGCAAATATGCAGACAGACGATATAAGCAAAAATTATGCAACTGCCGAAAAAGAGCTGAAGATTATGGCAGATGTAATCGAAAACGGCGAAGCTGACAATCCGCCAAAGCCTGTTTTGAAAAGTGAGTTTAAACCGCTTTTTAACGGCGTACAGTACGGCGAAATGGTGGAAAAGGCAAAACGCTATATCCGTGAGGGTGATATTTTTCAGGTTGTTCTTTCAAATCGACTTGAAGCTGAAATGGATGGCTCTCTTTTCTCTACTTATGAGGTGCTGAGAAAGCTTAACCCCTCGCCGTATATGTTCTACTTTTCCTCAGACGATATTGAAATCGCAGGTGCATCACCTGAAACTCTTGTAAAATTAGACGGCAAAACCTTATACACTTATCCTCTTGCAGGAACAAGGCCGAGAGGAAAAACAGATGACGAGGATAAGGCACTTGAGGAAAGCCTATTAAATGACCCAAAGGAGCTCAGCGAGCATAATATGCTTGTAGATTTAGGCAGAAACGATTTGGGTAAGATTAGCAAATTCGGTACAGTTAAGGTTGATAAGTTCCATCAAATACTTAAATTCAGCCACGTTATGCACATTGGCTCAACTGTAAAGGGCGAAATAAGAGACGACAAAACTGCTCTCGACGCTGTTGACGCCGTTCTTCCGGCAGGTACGCTTTCAGGTGCACCGAAAATAAGAGCTATGGAAATCATCAACGAGCTTGAAAATAATAAGCGTGGAATTTACGGCGGTGCAATCGGATATATTGACCTGACAGGAAATCTTGATACCTGTATTGCAATTCGTATTGCTTTCAAGAAAAACGGCAAGGTTTATGTTCGTTCAGGTGCAGGAATAGTTGCAGATTCCGTTCCTGAAAAAGAGCATCAGGAATGTATCAATAAAGCAAAGGCAGTTATCAAAGCTCTTGAATTAAGTCAGGAGGTGTCACAATGATACTTCTGATTGATAATTACGACTCCTTTTCATACAATCTCTATCAGCTTATCGGAACGATAAATTCCAACATCAAGGTGATTAGAAATGACGAAATGACAGTTGATGAAATAAAAGCTCTTGCACCTGAGCACATTATTCTGTCACCGGGACCGAAAAGGCCGGAGGACGCAGGCGTGTGTATTGAGGTTGCAAAAAGACTTGGAGAAATATCAAAAATTCTCGGCGTGTGCTTGGGACATCAGTCAATTTGCACCGCATTCGGCGGAAAAGTCAGTTACGCAAAAGAGCTTATGCACGGAAAACAAAGTATCTGCAAGGTTGACAACAGCTCAAAACTTTTCAGGGGAATGAATGATGAAATTACGGTGGCAAGATATCATTCTCTGTCGGCAGTTAAGGATACAGTGCCTGATTGCCTGAAAGTGACTGCCCAAACACAGGACGGCGAGATTATGGCAGTAGAGCATAAAACACTTCCGGTATACGGATTGCAGTTTCACCCTGAGTCGATTATGACTCCAAACGGAATAAAAATACTTGAGAATTTTTTGGAGGACTAAGCTATGATTAAAGATTTACTTGGCAAGGTAGCAGCAAAAGAAGATTTGACATTTGACGAAGCAAAGCTTGCAATAGACGAGATAATGAGCGGCGAGGTTTCACCGGTAATGATTTCTTCATTTCTTACAGCATTAGCCGTTAAGGGAGAAACAGAGGAGGAAATCGCAGGAGCCGCAGAGGGTATGCGTTCAAAGGCGTTGAAGTTCAATATCGGCGGTCACGCACTTGATATTGTAGGCACAGGAGGAGATAAATCAAACTCCTTTAATATTTCCACAACCTCCGCATTTGTCGCGGCGGCAGCAGGAATTACAGTAGTCAAGCACGGCAACAGAGCAGCGTCCTCAAAAAGCGGTACAGCCGACTGCCTTGAGGCTCTCGGTGTAAAAATCGACTGCGAGCCTGAAATTATGAAAAAATCTCTCGATGAAAACAATATTGCATTTCTCTTTGCACAAAAATATCATAGTGCAATGAAATATGTAGGTCCTGTGAGAAAAGAGGTTGGTATCAGAACTGTATTCAACATTCTCGGACCTCTCACAAATCCTGCAAAGGCCGACAGAATGGTGCTCGGCGTTTTCAGCGAGGAGTATGTTGAGAAAATCGCAAACGCACTTGTAAAGCTCGGAGTAACCGACGCTATGGTGGTTTACGGTACTGACGGACTTGACGAGATAAGTGCATCTGCCCCAACTAAGGTTGCTGAGGTAAGAGGCGAGAACATTAAGTATTACACTATTGAGCCTGAAGATTTCGGACTTCAAAGAGTTAAAAAATCAGACCTTTTAGGTGGAACGGCTCAGGAAAATGCCGAGATTACAAAGAGTGTACTTCAAGGAAACGGCACTCCTGCTCAAAACACAGCGGTTATTATGAATGCAGGTGCTTGTATTTATGCAGGAAAATTAGGTATAAATCTTGAGGAGTCAATCAAAATGGCACAGGAAGTATTGATGTCAGGCAAGGGCTACGATGTTCTTCAAGGCTTTATCAAAACTACAAATCAGTAACGGAAATTATGGAAAATATTTTAGAGCTTATTGCCGAAAATACACGGCAAAGATATAAAAAGATAATAGAAAAAAAGCCTTTTGACGAAATAAAGTCTCAGGCACTTTCACTTCCAAAAGGCAATTTTGAATTTGAAAATGCTTTAAAAAGCGACGGACTTTCGTTTATCTGCGAGGTGAAAAAAGCGTCGCCCTCAAAAGGCGTTATTGCAGAGAACTTCCCTTATCTTGAAATCGCAAAGGAATACGAAACGGCAGGAGCGGCCTGCATAAGCTGTCTTACAGAGCCTAAATGGTTTTTGGGCAGCGACGAGTACCTGAAAGAAATTGCCGAAAATGTCAAAATTCCTGTGCTTAGGAAAGATTTTACAGTCAGCGACTATCAAATCTACGAGGCTAAAATTCTCGGTGCAAAGGCAGTTCTTCTCATATGTGCTCTTCTCGATACCCACACGCTTACGCAGTATATTCAGGTTGCTGACAGCCTTGGAATTTCCGCTGTTGTTGAGGCTCATAACGAGGATGAGATTAAATCGGCACTTACGGCAGGTGCAAGAATTATCGGCGTAAATAACAGAAATTTAAAGGACTTTTCGGTAGATGTAAACAATTCTGCAAGATATCGTAAAATGATACCTGAAAGCGTAGTTTTCATTTCCGAAAGCGGAATACGAAATCACAGCGATATTGAAATACTGATAAAAAACAAAACCGACGCTGTCCTGATAGGCGAAACGCTGATGAGGTCGAAAAACAAAAAGCAGATGATAAAGGAGCTTATGTATGGCGAAAATTAAAATCTGCGGTTTAAGACGGGAAAAGGATATTGAATTTGTCAACGAGCTTAAGCCTGATTATATCGGTTTTATCCTGACAGCAGGCTTTCGCAGAAGTATTGACAGAGAAATGGCACAGCACCTTAAATCTCTCCTTTCGCCTGACATAAAGGCAGTGGGCGTTTTCGTAAATGACAGTATAGAAAATATAAATTACTTTGTCGATAATCAAATTATTGACATTGTTCAGCTTCACGGAAAGGAAAGTCCCGATTTTTGCGAAAAAATAAATGCTCCCGTGATAAAGTGCTTTACGCCCGAAACCTTTCACAAAACAGGTGATTATAATGCGGACTATTATCTGTTTGATTCAGGCACGGGAACGGGACAGACCTTTGATTGGAACAGCTTGCCGAAAACAGACAAGCCCTTTTTCCTTGCAGGCGGACTTGATAAAAAAAATATCCCTCTTGCAATAAAACAAATAAATCCTTATGCCGTCGATTTATCATCAGCAGTTGAAACTGACGGCGTAAAAGATTATAATAAGATAAAACAAATTATGGAGTGTATGAAATGAGCAAAGGCAGATACGGAATTCACGGCGGTCAGTACATACCTGAAACGCTGATGAACGAGATAATAACTCTCGAAAATGAATATGAAAAATACAAAAACGACCCTGAATTTAATGCAGAGCTTACAAAGCTTCTCAACGAGTATGCAGGCAGACCGTCACTTCTCTATTATGCAGAGAAAATGACTAAAGATTTAGGCGGTGCAAAAATATATTTCAAGCGTGAGGACCTTAACCATACAGGCAGTCATAAGATAAACAACGTTCTCGGCCAATGTCTTCTTGCAAAGAAAATGGGCAAAACGAGAGTTATTGCCGAAACAGGTGCAGGTCAGCACGGCGTTGCAACTGCTACTGCGGCGGCTCTTATGGATATGGAATGTGAAATCTTTATGGGTAAAGAGGACACAGACCGTCAGGCTCTCAACGTTTACAGAATGGAGCTTTTAGGTGCAAAGGTGCATCCTGTAACAACAGGCACAATGACTTTAAAGGACGCAGTAAACGAGGCTATGCGTGAGTGGGTTTCAAGAGTTGACGATACCTTTTATGTTTTAGGTTCAGTAATGGGACCCCACCCTTATCCTATGATGGTACGTGATTTTCAGGCTGTAATTTCAAAAGAAGCAAGACAGCAGATTCTTGAGGCTGAGGGCAAGCTTCCTACCGCAGTTATGGCTTGCGTAGGCGGCGGCTCAAACGCAATGGGTATGTTTTATAATTTCATTAATGATAAGGATGTTCGTCTTATCGGCTGCGAGGCAGCAGGCAGAGGCATTCATACAGGCGAAACGGCTGCCACTATTGCAACAGGCTCTCTCGGTGTATTCCACGGAATGAAGTCCTATTTCTGCCAAAACGAATACGGACAAATTGCTCCCGTATACTCCATAAGTGCAGGACTTGATTATCCCGGTATAGGTCCTGAGCACGCACATCTCCACGATATCGGCAGAGCAGAGTATGTTCCTGTAACAGATGACGAGGCAGTAAACGCCTTTGAATATATCGCAAAAACAGAGGGAATTATTTGTGCTATCGAGTCAGCACACGCAGTAGCACATCTTATGAAAATTGCACCTGAAATGAGCAAGGACGATATTATTATCTGTAACCTTTCAGGCAGAGGTGACAAGGATGTTGCCGCAATAGCAAGATACAGGGGGGTTGAAATCAGTGAGTAATATATCAAAAGCTTTTGAAAATGGAAAAACATTTATCGGCTTTGTTACTGCCGGTGACCCTGATATTCAGACAAGCGAAAAAATAATGCTCAAAATGGCTCAGGCAGGCTGTGATTTGATTGAAATCGGCATACCTTTTTCAGACCCGATTGCCGAGGGACCTGTTATTCAGGAGGCAAATCTCCGTTCACTTTCTCAGGGAACAACTACTGATAAGGTCTTTGAGCTGACAAAAAAAGTGTCACAGCAGACAGATATTCCGCTTGTGTTTATGACATATCTCAATGTGCTTTTCAAATATGGTTATGACAATTTCCTTGAAAAAGCAAAGGACGCAGGTATCAGCGGAGTAATAATTCCCGATATGCCTTATGAGGAAAAGGACGAGCTTCAAAGCGTAGCTGTGAATTACGGCATAGATGTAATTTCTCTTATTGCTCCCACCAGCGAGGACAGAATAAAAATGATAGCCTCTGACGCAAAGGGCTTTATTTACACAGTTTCTTCTCTCGGTGTAACAGGTGCAAGAAAAGAAATTACCACCGATTTGAACACCATAACAAAGCATATTAGGAAAGTAACAAATATTCCTGTTGCAATCGGTTTCGGCATTAACACTCCTGAGCAGGCAAAGGAATATTCATCGCTTGCCGACGGCGTAATTGTAGGCTCTGCCATTGTTGAAATAGTCGGTAAGTACGGCAAAAACGCTCCTGACAAGGTCTATGATTATGTTAAATCAATGAAAGATGCAATGAGATAAAAACAAAAAAGACTTGCAAGTTTTTAACCTGCAAGTCTTTTGTTATATGTCCGTTTATTAAAGCTGGTCGGCGATGGTGTAAATCATTTCCTTTGTCTTTTCCCAACCGAGACATGGGTCGGTAATTGACTTTCCGTAAACGCCGTCCTCGACCTTTTGACAGCCGTCCTCAATGTAGGACTCTACCATAAAGCCCTTTACCATAGACTTTATATCGTCGCTGTGACGCATTGAGTGGAGAACTTCGTTTGCAATTCTGACCTGCTCAAGATACTTCTTTCCTGAGTTGCTGTGGTTGGTGTCAACAACGACAGCAGGATTTTTATAGTCACCTGTGCAGTACATATCGTAAAGCTGTCTTAAATCTTCATAGTGGTAGTTAGGGTGATTGTTGCCGTGCTTGCTGACGCTTCCTCTGAGAATTGCGTGTGCCAGCGGATTACCCTTTGACTCAACCTCCCATCCTCTGTAAAGGAAAGTATGGTCGCCGTGAGCAGCTCTGATTGAATTAAGCATTATTGAAAGGTCGCCGCTTGTTGGATTTTTCATACCAACAGGAATATCCATACCTGATGAAACAAGGCGGTGCTCCTGATTTTCAACACTTCTTGCACCTACTGCAACGTATGAAAGCAGGTCGGAAAGATATCTGTAATTCTGTGGATAAAGCATTTCATCGGCACAGGTAAGTCCTGTTTCTTCAATAGCGTCCTTGTGAAGCTCACGAATAGCCTTGATACCCTCAAGCATATCAGGCTGCTTGTCCGGGTCAGGCTGATGAAGCATACCCTTGTAGCCTGCACCTGTTGTTCTCGGCTTTCCTGTGTAGATACGAGGAATGATTATGATTTTATCCTCAACCTCTTTCTGCACATCTGCAAGACGGTGAATGTAGTCGAGTACTGGTTCCTTTTTATCTGCGGAGCAAGGACCTATGATAAGTAAAAACTTATCGCTTTCACCTGTGAATACCTTTGCTATCTTTTCATCTCTTTCTGCCTTAATCTTTTCAGCCTCGGCAGAAAGTGGCATTTCTGCTTTAATTTCCTGCGGAACAGGAAGCTTTCTTTTGAAATATGTATTTGTCATATTGTCCATTTCTATCACCTGCGAACTAAAATTTTCACGTTATATAATATAATAATTTAACATCAGTTGTCAATAACGTACTTTAAACCGTTAAAATAAAAATAAAAAATTTCCGAAAATGTGAATTTTCCTCTTTGACTATAGACTTTTATCATACTTCTATGATAATATATTACCGTTGTGAAAAAAGGGGAGAATTATGGTTCTTAATGTTAAAGACAAAATAAAGAAAACAGATAAAAAATCAGTCATTATGCTTATTGCTTTGATTGTTGTTGCCGCTGTTATTGCTATGGCCGCAGTATCCACTGAAAAGGGTCACGATATTATATATTACGATTTTGAAAAGGAAGTAGCCTGCGGTATAGATGTTTCCGAGCACAACGGCAATATTGATTGGCAGACAGTTAAGGATAATACAGATTTTGCATATATACGTGTAGGTTATCGTGGTTACGGCACAGGAAAAATCGTTGAGGATAAATACGCAAAGGAAAATCTTAATGGTGCAAAAAAAGCAGGCATACCATTCGGAGTGTATTTCTATTCTCAGGCGGTAAATGAAAAAGAGGCAAAGGCAGAGGCTGAATTCGTTTTAAAACAGATAAAAAAGTATAGTCCCGAGTTGCCTGTAATAATTGATTTTGAATATGCTTCGGATGAAAAGAATTTGAAAACAGGCAGGCTTTATGAGGCCTTCCTATCTAAAAACGAAAGTACGGCAGTAATCAATGCTTTCTGCAAGGAAGTTAAGAAAGAGGGCTATGCCTACGGAGTGTATGCGTCATCATCTGTGTTGAATTTTGACATCAATACAGACGAGCTTATGAAAGACGCCGTTATTTGGGCCGCCGACTACGGAGATTCTGTTAGGTACGATATTGACTACAGAATGTGGCAGTATTCACGCACAGGAGAATGTGCAGGCGTAAACAGCAATAGCGTTGACCTTAATTATTATTACAGCAAAACTCAAAGAGGTTAAATTTTAAATGAAAAAAATCGCAAAACCCTTATCACTTATTCTCGCAGCTTTTATGATTTTTCAATGTGGCATTACTGCGTCTGCCGCTGAAAAAATTAAAAGCAAGTACAACGGCAAGACTTATACTCATCAAACAAGATTTGATGAATACGATATTTCGTACGGTATTGACGTGTCACAGCATAACGGCGACATTAATTTTAAAAAGGTAAAGGCAGACGGAATTGATTACGTTTTTATTCGCGTAGGATATACGGGATATACAAAATCTGCCTTTTCTTTGAATTACGATAAAAAGTATAAAACGTATATCAAAGACGCAATTGCGGCAGGTCTTGATGTGGGCGTTTATTGGTATTCTCAGGCACTTACTGTTAATGAGGCTGTACAAGAGGCAAACAAGCTCCTTACTGCAATTTCAAGCTATGATATCACTATGCCTGTTGTGTTCGACTACGAATTTGCCTGTACAAGTGCAGGACGTCTTGACAGTGCAAAGCTGTCAAAAGCTCGGATGACGGAAAATGCTCTTGCATTTCTCGATACAGTTTCGTCAGCGGGATATGACGGATGTCTTTATGCCAGCGAAAACTTTTTGAAAGAGAAGCTTTACGCCGATAAAATTTCATCTCTTTATCCTATATGGCTTGCAAATTACAGTACAAGCACTAATTACAGCGGAGATTTTGAATATTGGCAGCACACATCAGCAGGTAAGGTTTCGGGTATCGGCGGTAATGTCGATATAAACTTCCGCTATGTTGGAGATATCTATGAGCTGGAAAATCAGGTGTATACCGGTATGCCGATAACTCCTGAGCCTGTTGTGTATTTTGACGGCTACCTCGCAGAAAAAGGAGTAGATTACGAGCTTGTATATCACGATAACGTCAATGTGGGCATAGGCGTTGCCGAGGCTGTCGGTTTAGGAGTTTTTAACACTTTTAAAACGCAGTACCGCTTTAGAATTGCTCCTGCCAAGGTTGAAAATTTAACCTACGTTTCAAACAGCGACACCTCTCTGACATATTGCTGGTCAGCAGTAAACGGAGCAACAAGCTATAAGCTTTATATCACAAACAATACAAATGCAAATACATTTACAAAGACTGTTACAGAAACCTTTGCAACTATTTCCGGACTGACTCCCGGTAATGAATATTCCGTAAAGGTTTGTGCAGGCGGACTTAATTCCAAGGGCGTTACTCTTTGGGGCGATTATTCCGATGTTGATACAAAAATCACCTCAGGCAGTAAGGTTACGGGACTTAAGGTGAAGTCACGCAGCTCAAGTGCAGTCAGAATTTCCTGGAAAAAGGTTGCAGGCTGTCAGCAGTATGTAATATATAAATATAATTCCACAACAGGAAAGTATCAGGAGCTTGCAAGAGTATCAGGCAGCAAGGACAATTACAAGGCTGATGGCTTAACTGCCGGCAAGGCATACAAGTTTAAAGTTTCAGCAGTTATAAACGGTCAGGAGGGTACAAGAAGCGACGGAATCAAAGCTACCGTAAGACCTAAAAAAGTCAGCCTTAAATCTGCAAAAAATACTTCAAAGCGAAAGATTAGTGTGAAGTGGAGTAAAACAACTGCCGACGGATATCAAATTCAGTGGTCAACGAAGAAGAGTTTTTCCTCAGATTACAAGTCGGTAATCGTTTCAAAAGGCAGTCAGACGTCAAAGACAATCAAGACGTCAAAAAGCAAAAGAACGTATTATGTTCGCATCAGAGCCTATAAAAACGAAAACGGCACAAGAATTTACGGCAGCTGGTCGTCGGTTAAAGCTGTAAAAGTGAAATAGCCTTAATTAAATATATTATAATAAAATACTTGACAAATTATTTTATTGTGATATTATATGTTATGTTAGATTATAAGCCTTAAGTGAGAGTGGACCGACGGTCCGCTCTCTTGCTATTATTCAGGCAGTTTTTTTTACAAAAGACTTTTGAGGGGGTTATTTATTGGCAGGAAAAGGAAATACTGTTTCAAGGGTGACTGAAATTGTTACACCTTACGCAGAGCAGTTAGGACTTGATATCTGGGATATCAGGTTTGTCAAAGAGGGTACAGATTGGTATCTTCGCATATTTATAGATAAGGACGGCGGAGTTTCAATTGACGACTGTGTCGATTTAACTCACGCAATAACAAAGCCACTTGACGAAGCGGACCCAATCAGCCAAAGCTATCTTTTAGAGGTCAGCTCACCGGGAGTTGAAAGAGAGCTTGTCACCGACCGCCATTTTGAAAAATATATCGGTGCCGATGTTATGTTCAGGCTCATCAGACCTATTGATAAGGTCAGAGATTTCAGCGGTAAGCTTACTGCCTACGATAACGGCGAGATTACAGTTCTTCTCGGCGACGGCGAAACGCTGACAGTTAATAAGAAAGAAACGTCATACGTTAAGCTTGACGACTTTGATATAAACGATTTTAGCAAAGAAATTTAATTTTATCACGAAAGGATGATAGGAAAATGAGTAAAGAATTTTTTGACGCTGTAAAAGCAGTTGCAAACGAAAAAGGCATCTCAGAGGAGTATCTTTACGATAAGATTGCTGCCGCACTTGTGGTTGCCGCAAAGCACGATTATAACGGCAAGGATATTGTTCACTGCGATATCGACCCTGAAAAGCAGAAAATAAAGCTTTATGTTACAAAGAATGTTGTAGAGGAAATCGAGGACGAGGACACAGACCTTACACTTGAGCAGGCACAGCTTATCCGCAAGTCCGCTAAGGTTGGCAAGACAGTTGATATCCCTCTTAAAACTAAGAATTTCAGCCGAGTTATTGCTATGACAGCTAAGCACGTTATCCGTCAGGGTATCCGTGAGGGCGAAAGAGGAATGATGCTTGAGGAGTTCAGGTCCAAGAGCCAGGAGCTTCTTACAGGTAAGGTTGAAAGAATTGACCCGTTCAACGGCAATGTTTTCCTCACAATCGGCAAGAATTCTGCAATTCTCCCTAAAACCGAACAGGTTCCGGGCGAGGTATTCACAGAGGGCGACAACGTTAAGGTTTATGTTGTTGACGTAAGAGAAGGCGGCGGAAAGTCACCGAGAGTTATGATTTCAAGAACACATCCCGGAATTGTACGCCGTTTGTTTGAGCAGGAGGTTCCTGAGATTTTTGACGGAACTATCGAAATCAAGTCAGTTTCCCGTGAGGCAGGCTCAAGAACAAAGATTGCCGTTTTAACAAAGGACGAGGATGTTGACCCTGTAGGTGCTTGTATCGGACCGAGAGGTCAGCGTGTATCAAATATCGTTGAGGCTCTCGGCGGTGAAAAAATCGATATCGTTAAGTACAGCGACGACCCTGCTGAATATGTAAGTGCATCACTTGCACCATCAGAGGTTTGCTCAGTTGAGATTATTGACGAGCAGGCTAAGTCATGCAGAGCAACTGTTCCTGATGACCAGCTTTCACTTGCTATCGGCAACAAGGGACAGAACGTTCGTCTTGCTGCTAAGCTTACAGGCTGGAAGATAGATATTAAACCTGAATCAGGATTTTTTGAAGGAACTGAAACAGTATGAAGGTAAAGAAAATTCCTTTGAGAATGTGCACAGGCTGCGGAGAAATGTTTGATAAGCGTACTCTTGTCAGAGTAGTTAAAAGTCCCGACGGCGAGGTTTCTCTCGACTTGACAGGAAAGAAATCAGGCAGAGGTGCTTATGTTTGCAAAAATTCCGAATGCCTTGCAAAAGCAAGAAAAAAGAAAGCATTTGAGCGTGCCTTTTCTATGCAGATAAGCGAAGAGGTTTACAATCAAATGGAAGAAGAAATGAAAAATGCTTAAGGACAAAACACTTTCAATGTTGGGGCTTGCCCGCAGGGCAGGTAAGCTTTCAATGGGTCACGATATGGCTTTGCAGTCGGTGATGAACAAAAAGGCAAAAATGCTTATTTTTTGCAACGACGTTTCACCGAGACTTGTGAGAGAGTTTAATAAAACATTAGAGCTTCACCACATTGATATACCTGTTTTTGAAACAGAGCTGACTATTGAAGAAATACACTTTTTCGTCGGATACAAGGCAGGAGTTATTACAGTTGACGACGAGAATTTTTCGAGAAAAATAATTTCATTATTAACACAGGAGGAAAATGCGAATGGTAATTAAGGTTAAGGTTTCCGATATTGCAAGCGATTTCGGAAAGAATAACAAGGACATTATAAATATTCTTAACGATTACTGCGACGGTCCTGCAAAAAAGGCTAATACTGTTCTTGAGGAAAATGAGCTTAATATTCTTTTCGATAAGCTCACCGCTGACAGCAGTGTTGATAGCTTTGACGGCTACTTTGCGACAGGCAGAAAGCAGGAAAACAAGAATACTAAAAAGAAGAGCACTCCGGCAGAAAACAAATCTGCAAATAAAAAGCATCAGAGTCAGGCAGCTATTCTCCAAATGGCAGAGCAGGCTGCAAAGCGTGCAGAGGAAAAGGCAAAGAAAAAGGCCAACAGTACACCTCAGGCAAGAACTAAGGGTGAGGCACGCCACGTTGATACTCGTGTAAACAACGTTGACCTTGAAAAGTATAATCAGAAGTACGAGGATATCGCTCCTGCTTCACAGATGAATGATTATCAGAAAAAGCAGAAGCTTAATCAGAAGTCAAAGCAGTACAGAAAGAAGAAGCCACAGGGTATGCACGCTCGTTCCAAGAAGGAAACAGAGTCACAGCGTCTTGCAAGAATTGCAGAGCAGAGAAAGAAGCAGCATATCACAATTCAGGTGCCTGACGAAATTACAGTAGGCGACCTTGCAAGCCTTCTTCGTATGACTGCCACCGAGGTTATTAAAAAGCTTATGGCTCTCGGCGTAATGGCTACTGTAAATGAGGTTATCGACTACGATACAGCAGAGATTGTTGCTACCGAGCTTGGTGCAAAGGTTGAGCACGAGGTAGTTGTAACTATCGAGGAGCAGATTATTGAAGAAGAGGTTGAGGACGATGAGAACGCTGTTACAAGACCTCCTGTTGTCTGCGTAATGGGCCACGTTGACCATGGTAAGACATCTATCCTTGATGCTATCCGTGATACTGATGTAACCTCTACTGAGGCAGGCGGTATTACACAGGCTATCGGTGCATATCAGGTTGAGATTAACGGCGAAAAGATTACTTTCCTTGATACTCCTGGTCACGCCGCATTTACAGCAATGCGTGCAAGAGGTGCAATGGCAACTGATATTGCAGTTCTCGTTGTTGCAGCCGATGACGGAATTATGCCACAGACTGTTGAGGCTATCAACCACGCTAAAGCAGCAGGTGTTGAAATCATAGTTGCTATCAATAAGATGGATAAAGAGGGTGCAAATCCTGACAGAGTTCTTCAGCAGCTTACAGAGCACGAGCTTGTTCCTGAGGAATGGGGCGGCGACGTTATATGCGTACCTGTTTCAGCAAAAACCAGAATGGGCATTGATAAGCTCCTTGAAACAATTCTTCTTGTTGCAGAAATGAGTGAGCTTAAGGCTAACCCTAACAGGTCTGCAAAGGGTGTTGTTATCGAGGCTAAGCTTGATAAGGGCAGAGGTCCTGTTGCAACACTTCTTGTACAGAATGGTACTCTTAACGCAGGTGATATCGTTGTTGCCGGCACATCAGTAGGTAAAATCAGGGCTATGACCGATTACCACGGCAAGCCGATTGAAACAGCAGGTCCGTCAGTTCCTGTTGAGATTATGGGTCTTGATACTGCTCCTATGAGCGGTGACGAATTCAACGCCGTATCCGACGAAAAGCTTGCAAGAGCACTTGTTGAGCAGAGAAGAGAGCAGGCTAAGGAAGAAGAGTTCAAGCTCTTCCAGAAGGTTACTCTTGATACTCTCTTTGACACTCTCCAGGAGGGTGAAATGAAAGAGCTTAACATTATCATCAAGGCTGATGTTCAGGGCTCTGTTGAGGCTGTTAAGCAGTCACTTCTCAAGATAGAGAACGACGAGGTTAATGTTAAGATTGTTCACGGTGCAGTAGGTACAGTAAACGAAAGCGACGTTATGCTTGCAAATGCGTCTAACGCAATTATCGTTGCATTTAACACAGGTGTTGACCAGATTGCCGCAGATAATGCACAGCGTGACGGAATTGAAATTAAATCATACGACATTATTTATGATGCTATCGAGGATATCGAAAATGCAATGAGAGGAATGAGAGCACCTAAGTATCGTGATGTTGATACAGGTGAGGTTGAGGTAAGAGAGGTTTACAAAATTTCTTCTGCCGGAACTATTGCAGGCTCTCTCGTTACAAGCGGTACTATCAAGCGTAACGGTAAAGTCCGCGTTGTCAGAAACGGTAAGCAGATTGCCGACGTTAAGCTTGCAAACCTTAAGCGTTTCAAGGACGAGGTTAAAGAGGTTTCCTCCGGCTATGAGTGCGGTATCAGTCTTGAGGGCTGGGACGATATTCAGGCAGGCGATATTCTTCAGGCATATATTGTTGAGGAATACAGGGATTAATTATGGCAGGTTTTCATATTGACAGAATATCCGAGGATATAAAAAGAGAAATTATATCAATAATGCGTGAGCTTAAGGACCCGAGAATCAGCGGTATGCTTACTGTTGTTAAGGTAGAGGTCACCAATGATTTGAGCTACGCAAAGATATATATCAGTGCAATGGAGGGTATCGAAACCGCAAAGGCTTCCATTAAAGGACTTCAAAGTGCTCAGGGCTATATAAGAAAACAGCTTGGCTCACGCCTGCATCTTCGCAAAAGTCCGGAGCTGAAGTTTATTGCCGATGACTCCATTGAAAAGGGTATGGACCTTTTTGAGAAAATCAAGGAAATAAATCATGAAAATTGACGTGACGAAATGTGCCGAGCTTCTTAAAGAGCATGACAATATTCTAATATTGACCCACGCTCATCCCGACGGTGATACGCTGGGAAGTGGGTTTGCTCTTTGCCGTGCACTTATGGAGATAGGAAAAATCTGTGCCGTTATAAACGCAGACGAAATTCCTAAAAAATACAGTTATCTTTTCGATGACATTGTTCCTATAAAATTTAAACCTGATTATGTTGTGGCTGTTGATGTGGCTACGATTAATCTTCTCGGCGAGCTTGAAAGTGAATATCCTCATATTGATTTGTGTATCGACCACCATTCCACCAATACGGAATATGCCGATAATCTTCTTCTTGAGGATGTTCCTGCAAACTGCCAGATAATGTATGATGTTATAAACGCTCTCGGCGTTGAGATTAACGCAGGTATCGCTAACTGCCTTTATACAGGACTGACTACTGATACAGGATGTTTCCGCTATGATTCCACAACGGCACAAACTTATCGTGTAGCAGCGGAGCTTATCGAAAAGGGTGCTGAAAACGGCAGAATTAACCGCATTATGTTTGAAACGAAGACCAAGACCTATGCAAGACTTGAAAGACTTGCTCTTGAGTCAATGCGTTTTTATGACAACGAGAGAGTTGCTGTTATTACAATCACTCAGGAGATGTACCGCCTGACCGGCTCAAATGAGCAGGAAACCGAGGCGATTGCTCCGCTTACAAGGCAGATTGAGGGCGTTGAGGTCGGCATAACCATACGTGAAAAGGCTGACGGCACCTGCAAGGCATCTCTGAGAACTCATAATATGATTAATGCCGCAGAGCTTGCAAAATGCTTTGGCGGCGGCGGTCACGCACAGGCTGCTGCTTGCAGATTTGACTGCGATGTTAAGGAAGCAAGACGTCAGCTTGTAGAAAAATGCGGGGAGCTCTTAAATGACGGGAATAATCTGCATCAATAAAGATAAGGACATAACCTCTTTCGGCGTAGTTGCCAAGGTCAGAGGAATAACAAGAGAGAAGAAAGCAGGTCATACAGGTACACTTGACCCTATGGCAACAGGCGTTCTGCCTGTTCTTTTGGGTGGTGCTACAAGATTTCTTGACTATCTTCCCGACAGCGACAAGGGTTACAGAGCCTCATTTGTTTTGGGCAAAACCACCGACACTCTCGATATTACGGGAGCTGTTACAGGTGAGTATTCTGTAAATTCCGATATAGCAGACGTTCAGGCGGTCCTTGATAAATTCAGGGGAAGTATTAAACAGCTTCCGCCTATGTATTCTGCTGTTTCCGTCGATGGCCAAAGACTTTATGAGCTGGCAAGAAAAGGCATTGAGGTTGAGCGTCAGGCGAGAGAAGTGGAGATAAAGCGTCTTGAGCTTTGCCGTGAACTCTGTAATGAAGAAAGTAACGAATATGTTATTGACGTTCTCTGCTCTAAGGGAACATATATCAGAACGCTTATTGACGATATAGGCAGGGAGCTGGGCTGCGGTGCGGTTATGACTTCTCTTGTAAGAACACAGGCAATGGGCTTTAACCTTGACAACTGTGTTACTATTGCCGAGCTTCAGGAAAGAAAGGATAATAACATTCCTTTTGACAATATTGTTATTGATATTGAAAGAATGTTTGACTCCTATGGCGACGTGTATGTGTCCGAGGCTCAGGCAAAGCGTTTTTCAAACGGCGGAGCACTTGATATTTGCAGAATAAAAAAGACCGTTGAAAACGGAATTTACAGAGTTTATTCACCATCAGGACTGTTTCTCGGCTTAGGCGAGTGCGATACGGAAAAAGGCACTCTCGCCGTAAAAAGATTACTTGTTAAAAGAGATTAATTTATGAACAAAGAGCATAATGAAAAGAGAATAGCCGTTGCTCTCGGCGACTTTGACGGAATGCACAGGGCACACAAAAAGGTTGTTACCGGTGCAGAGGATGTTATTATCTATTCCGTCAACAATCGTTTTTCACTTTTGCAAAAGAGCATTTTTGAAAAGCGTTATCCCAATGCGGTATTTGCCGATTTTGACGAGATAAAGCATATGAACGGTGAAGATTTCATCGAAGATATTCTTATAGGCAGATTTCACGCAGGTATGATTCTCTGCGGTTTTAATTTTCGTTTCGGCAAAATGGCGTCCTGGTCTGCTGTTGATATGCGAAAATATTTAGAGGACAGGGACATTTGGGTAAGAATTCTTGAGCATCTCGATTTTGACGGCGAGCCTATTTCATCTACGAGAATAAGAAGTGAAATTCTTTTAGGCAATGTGGAACGTGCCAACGAAATGCTTGGATACAATTTCACCTTTGAAAGTGAAGTTATTCAGGGCGACCACAGAGGCAGGACAATCGGCTTTCCTACTATCAATCAGCATTATCCTGAGGGACTTGTGCCCATTAAATTCGGCGTGTATGAGAGTATAGCATTTGTTGACGGAAAGGCGTATAAGGCGTTTACAAACATAGGTATTCGCCCTACCTGGAGAGTTGAGGAAACCTTGTGTGAAACTCACATTTTCGATTTCGACGGCAATTTGTATGACAAAACAGTGAGAATTGAATTAGTCAGATTTTTAAGAGAGGAAAGGCAGTTTTCCTCATTAGAGGAGTTAAAGAAACAGCTTGAGTATGACAAAAGCAGTATTATTTGATTTTGACGAAACGCTTCAGGACAGAACTGCGGCGTTTGAAAAATATATGGATACTTTCTTTTCCGAGTTCTTTCCTGACCTTGAGGGCAGCGAGCTTGAGAAAAGAAGAGAAGATATGCGTGTTACAGGCAACGGCGGTTATGTAAACCGAGAGGCTTGGTATCAGGGACTTATTGATATGTGGCATTGGGAAAATGCTCCCTCAAAAACAGTCCTTGCAAATCATTATGATACAAAATTCGGCGACCACAATGTTATCTTTCCTCATTCTGTTGAGCTTTTAAAGGAGCTTAAGGCGAGGGGATATATAACAGGCGTCATTACCAACGGTCCGTCGGTTTTGCAGAATCATAAAATGGACACAAGCGGACTACGTCCTTACTGCGATATCGTAGTTGTCAGCGGTGATGTGGGCGTTCACAAGCCTGACCCGGCACTTTTTACCTACACGGCAGATAAGTTGGGACTTGAGCCTTGCGAGTGTACCTACGTTGGCGACCATCCCGTAAATGATATTCAGGGTGCTCTTTCGGCAGGAATGAAAGCCATAAGAATGAATTGGGGCTGGTTTAAAAATCAGGATTTGCGTCTTGATGTGCCTGTGATTGACGATATCATAGATGTCCTTAAATATGTATAAAAGCTGTATCATCATAAATTTGATGATACAGCTTTTTTTGTTGCTTTTATTTAAAATTTAGCCTCTCCTGTGTAAGGAGAGGTGGGTTGCCGTCAGGCAACTCGGAGAGATTGATTGTTGTTCTTTCAATGATATTAATAATAAAAAAATATAAAAAATAGATTTTACGTAAAAATTATTTCTCGTTCTGTTCTTTATTCGGCAGCTTTGATTTGATTAAGTCGGCTGCGTCAGCGAGAGTTTTGTCGGTAGTTAAGCCGATTTCAATGGTGGCAACTCTGTCACCTGTCAAATTTAAAATCAGCTTTGACTGTCTGTCACGGAAATTTTTGATAAGGCTTGCTTTTTTATCCTTTTCAGTTTCAACGCTTATAATCTCATCATATTTAAAAATATTATCAGCGTCAATATGAGTAAATTCAAGCTCATCTTCCCCGAATTTAATTCCTTGCGAAAGAACATCCTTAGTTACAAAAACAGCCAGAACAATTGCCACCAGCTCGAAAAGGCTGAATATTATTGCATATGCACTGGCAAGGCTTATAAGCTTTTTTACGGAAAAAACCGCAAAGCACAAAATTGCAACGTCAAGTATTCCTACAACTGAAACTGTAATAGGTGATATTATCCTGAAAAAATTATCGTTTTTCTTCATACAAACTTCTTCTCCTTATAGTCGTCAAGCAGTTTAATGTTTTGTGCCTGAAATGTTCTGCCGTTAAGGTAGCTCAGCAGATTGTCGTCGGTGAAACTGAATTTCAGCTTGTAGCTGTAAAGTGCCTGACGGTATCTGCCTTGCTCCAAACCATATTTGCCGTCGCCGTAAAGCGGATGACCGATGTGTGCAAGGTGTGCCCTGATTTGATGTGTTCTGCCTGTCATCAGTTCAATCTCCAAAAGTGACGCGTCATCATAGTAGTCAAGAACAGTATATTTTGTAATGATTTTCTTTGACCCGTCTACCTGATTATCTGTTACTGTAACAGTATTTGTCTTTTCGTTTTTAGTAAGAAAAGCCGTCAGCGTTTCACTTTTTCTCGGCATTTTGCCGTGAACTACCGTAAGGTAATATTTCTCAATCTCTCTTGATTTTATCTTATCGTTAAGAATTTTCAGTGCCTGAGAATTCTTTGCACCTATTACAATTCCGCCGGTATTCCTGTCAATTCTGTTGGCAAGTGACGGCGTAAAAGAGGAGCTTTCAGGTGACCATTCACCTTTTTCGTAAAGATAACGCTTGAGCCTTGCAACTATATTGTCGATATAATCTTTGCCGTCAGGATGACACAAAACGCCAACCTTTTTGTTAATGAGAATAATGTTTTCATCCTCATAGATAATATCCAAATCATCGGAGGCTTTCATAAAATCAAGATGCTTTTCTTTAATGTGAAGTACGTCATCCTTGAGATAAAGCTCCAAAATATCACCCTCGCAAAGAATTTGGTCAGGAGTGCATCTTTTTTTATTTACCTTAATGTTTTTCTTCCTGATTTCCTTAAACATTAAAGATTTGGGCAGGCGGTCAAAGGTTTTGAAGATGAATTTGTCAACCTTCACACCTGCGTCATTACTGCTTATAACAAAGCTTTTCATTGTTTAGTTATCCTTTGATTTGTTCTTCTTTTCTTCCTCAAGCTCCTGTATTTCCTTGTAGAAAATATTAGCCTTTACATAAACCTGAATAAAGTCCTTCATTATCTCTGCAAGAGTGCCTTTTTCGTACTTAACAGGCAGTATTCTCTCGTCGTCATCAATAACAAGAGGGCCTTTTTCATAATCGTTAAAGGTGGGCATAAGAGAATATGATGTGGCTGTTTTAACAATAGAAATCAGCGTAAAATCTGCTGTGGCATTTACAAAGCCTTTCTTCTTAGTGTACTTCTCAATTGTAGAAACAGGAGAATTATCATTGTGCTTTTTAGTATAGCAGTATGAAATAGTCTCCTCAATAAAATTCTCAATCTGCCTGTCGGAATAAGGTGCTTTCAAAAGTACAACCTTGTCAATATCTGCAATGCCGTACTGGTCACTTTCACCGCAGGGAATACCAATCATATTTTCGTCTTTGTCAATATACACCGATATGGTGTAAAATTCTTTATCCATATGTATAACCTCTTTGATTTTTCTTTCTTAATTATAACTTATATTATATAAAATTACAACTTTAATTGCAAATTACAGACAGAATGTTGTATAATAGTTCAGGTGATTTTATGAAAACAGTTTTGATTACAGGCGGTGCAACAGGAATAGGTAAAGCCTGTGCACTTCTTTTTAAAGAAAAAGGCTATGATGTTTTTATAACATATAATAATACAAAGCCTGATTTTGACGGCGTAACTGCCCTTAAGTGCAATTTGGAAAATACAGATGAAATTGACGCTTTGTTTTCTCAAATCGGCACCCTTGATGTCCTTGTGAATAATGCAGGCGTCAGCCTTATTAAGCAGATTAACGACACCACCGAGGCGGAATATGACAGCCTGATGAACGTTAATGCAAAATCATATTTCTTCTGCTGTAAAAAGGCGGCGAAAATTATGCTTAAGGCTCACAAGGGAAGTATAGTAAATATTTCTTCAATGTGGGGACAGTGCGGTGCCTCCTGCGAGGTGGCTTATTCAATGAGCAAGTCGGCTGTTATCGGTCTTACCAAGGCACTTTCTCAGGAGCTTGCACCAAGTAATATTTCTGTCAACTGCGTGTCTCCCGGAATAATTGACACGAGAATGAACAGTATGTTTTCTAAAGAAGAGCTGGAGGAAGAAGTGCCTATGGGACGTCTCGGAACAGCTGATGAAGTGGCACAGGCAGTACTTTTTCTTGCGGAAAGCAGTTATATTACAGGCCAGATTTTAGGCGTAAACGGCGGAATTATATAACTATCGTCGTTCTAATTTTTCAGGTGCATTCATAGAATTATTTAGGTGATTTTATGAAAATGCTTACTTTGAAGCTGAAGCCGAAAACTATTTTCGGTATAATTCTTGCATTAACAGGAATAATTGTTATTATCATTACGTTTGCCTCAAATCATATTGAGCCGGCAGAAAGTGTTTCGGCACAGGTAAGTGCCTCAACTGACGAGGAAAGGCGGGATTATCTTGCCTCTTACGGTTGGGAAACGGATAAGGACTTTGAAACAAAGGAGCTTACCGTTCCCGAAAGCTGGAATGATGTTTATATAAATTATAACGAAATTCAGAAAAATCAAGGCTTTGACCTGTCCGATTACAAAGGACGCAAGGTCACTCTTTATACATACAAAATAACTAACTACGAGGGAGAAAGCGAAGGGATAGTTGCGGATATGCTTGTCTGCGACGGAATTCTTATCGGTGGAGATGTGTGCAATACAGCGGCAAGTGACGGCTTTCTCACAGGATTTAGCGGACAGTAGCTTTATGGAAAGAATTGACAAAATAATATCCGTTGCCGAAAACATATCAAGAAAGGAAGCAGGCGAGCTTATTAAGTGCGGTGCAGTTTCCGTAAACGGCAGCAGGGTAAAAAGTGTAAAAGAAAAATTTAATGAAAATAACGATTTGTTCTGCGTAAACGGAAAGAAAGTTACATATAATAAGTATGTTTACATTATGATGAACAAGCCGAAAGGCGTAATTTCAGCCTCAGAGGGGAAAAACGACAGGACTGTAGTTGACATTCTTCCTGACGATATGAAACGGAAAAACCTTTTTCCTGCCGGTCGGCTTGATAAGGACACAACAGGCTTTATGCTTATTACCGATGACGGCGATTTTGCCCATAAAATTTTAAGTCCGAAAAATCATATTCCTAAAACTTATATAGCAGAATTGGACAAGCCTTTTGACGATAATCTTGTGAAAGCCTTTGAAAAAGGTGTGGAGCTTAAGGATGATTTGTGTATGCCTGCAAAAATTGAGACGGCTGACGGCGACCGAACAAAGGCTCTTGTAACAATAAAACAAGGTATGTATCATCAAATTAAAAGGATGTTTAAAAAATTCGGCATAACAGTTTTGGAGCTGAAAAGGATAAAAATGGGAAATCTTCCATTAGATTTATCACTTAAAGAGGGAGAATGCAGGTATTTGTCGGCTGATGAGCTTAACGAAATAAAAGGTACAAAATAACAAGAACTATGGTGGATTGACACAAAATTAACGATATATTGTGGTTTCTTGATTGTGTCAATTTTACTGTTTATGCAAGTCGCACAAAAAAATAATTTTTTTTCGTTAAAAAGGTTGCAAATTAGTTAAAGGTCTTGTATAATATTACCAATAGAGGCACCTGCTTTTTGTGCAATATTTCTTAATGCGTGCCTGATTATGAGAGGTGAGGAATATGCCTAACAGATTATTTCAGGGAATTGTTAATCAAATGAGAGACGCTATCGACCGTACTATCGGCGTAGTTGATGAAAGCGGAACAGTTATTGCGTGCAGCGAGCTCGGTCTTATCGGCGAGGTTCGTAAGGGCGTTGTTTCTGCGGGAGTTTTCAACGGCTCACAGACTTGTGTTGATAACGCAACATATACTACCTTTGATGTTCTTGTTCGTCCTGAGTATGCAGTTTTTGTTGACGGAACGGACGAGCTCAGCCACAGGTATTCTCAGCTTATTGCCGTTGCTCTTGACCAGATTAAGCAGAACAACGACGAAAAGTTTGACCGTTCAAATTTCGTGAAGAATGTTATTCTTGACAATATTCTTCCGGGTGATATTTATTTGAAATCAAGAGAGCTTCATTTCAATAATGACGCATCTCGAGTTGTTTTCCTTATTCGTGTTAATCAGGAAACTGAGATTTCTGTATATGATATTATTCAGAATTTCTTCCCTGATAAGAGTAAAGATTTCGTTATCAATATAAATGAAAGCGATATTGCTCTTGTTAAAGAGGTCAGACATAATGTTGAAACTAAGGACCTTGAGAAGCTTGCTCAGTCAATTAACGATACACTTCTTTCTGAGTTCTATTTCAGTGCTCTTATCGGTATCGGTACCTGCGTAACAGGTATTAAGGAACTTGCTCATTCATTTAAGGAAGCACAGGTTGCTCTTGAAGTAGGTAAGGTTTTTGATACTGAAAAGACTATTGTCAGCTATGAAAATCTTGGTATCGCAAGACTTATTTATCAGCTTCCTACAACTCTTTGCGAAATGTTCCTTAAGGAAGTATTCAAGAGAGGCTCTATTGACTCTCTCGACCAGGAAACTTTGTTTACAATTCAGAAGTTCTTTGAAAATAACCTTAACGTTTCCGAAACTTCAAGAAAGCTTTTTGTCCACAGAAATACTCTTGTTTACAGACTTGAGAAGATTAAAAAGCTCACAGGCCTTGACCTTAGAGAATTTGATGACGCTATCGTGTTTAAAGTAGCACTTATGGTTAATAAGTACCTTGCATCAAGCCCAGTAAAATATTGATAATAATTAAAAATGCTGTAAAAAATCCGAGATTCATTTACTATTGAATCTCGGATTTTCGTTTGTGTAAATTGTCAGTAGTTTTTATCACTTTTAAATAATTCGGTTAATTTTTTGTAATCATTATTACTTAACGAAAAGCAAGAGGTGTTTCCTTTTTCACAAATTTGGAAATTAAAGAATTTTTTATATACTGATATTCTTAATATACTTTCATCAATCCCAAAGTTTTTATCGTCAGAAAATATGATTCTTAATTCATACTCTCCGTTATCAGACATTAACTCTGGTTTTTCACTTAATCCTTTTTCATAATCACTTAAACATTCGTTGACTGTTTTATCATCGCACCTGTTATGGTCTTTACTTATAATATCCATAATTGATTTAATTACAGTTTTATCTTTTATTGTAGCAATTTTAACAGGTCTTTCGTCTGTATATACAATTTTTTCAGATGAATCAATTGTGTTTTCAAATAATTCATTTTGCCAAATTTCAATCGATTCAATTTCGATATTGCCATTTGAAGTATATAATTCTATTAAGTCATTTGAAGTGTAATCTGTAGTTATCCCATTTAGATAAAAAAGATAATATTTGTTTTTTGCAACGACTATAATTACATTATCATTTTGAGATTTTGAAAATTTATACGCTTTAGCCTTGTAAAATGTGTTGCTTTCTGCTTCTGCAATATCCATTGAAGAAAAATCAGTTAAATCATTAGTGATATTTGATATCTTAATATCACATATTAACTCACCTATATCAGATTTCTTTATTTCAATAGCCTTATTTTCTTCGCCTTTAATTTGCGTTTCTTTATTGAAAATATATTGAGTATATATCTTTTTGTCAATTATAATCTTAGTTTGTGATTTGTCATTATCAGTTTCAATTTTTATTGCCTTATTATCAGATATAGTGGTCTGTGTATTCTGCATATTGGGCGTTGACTCTAAATTGCTTATATTTGTACGCTTATCAAATATGGCAAAAGAGCTGATGAGGATAATAAAACATGCAGCAAAAGATAAAAATGCTGACTTTTTCCTTTTTTGAATTTGATTGTGCTTTGATATTCCTGCCTTAACATTAAGCATAGTTTTTTCGTACAATTCATCAGAAAGCTCAATATTATCATTAAAATCTTTATAATTCATAATATTACTCCTTTTCAAGATATTTTTTCATATTATCCTTAGCTCGCAGTAAATGAGATTTTACAGTGTTTTCGTTACTGTTCATTATTTTTGCAATTTCTTTTATCGGAATTTGTTCGTAGTAAAAAAGGTATATTGCTACCCTTTGATTTTCAGTCAATTCGTACATCGTTTTTAATAAATCGATATGTGAATCACTTTCATTTTCAAAAGAATAATCACCTATTTTAATCGTTTCATTTAATTGTAAGTTATGCCGTGATTTGCTTCTTAGTGCGTTTTTGCATAAATTTGCAGTCACTCGCAGCAGCCATGCTTTTTCATGATTGCCGTCTTTAAAATGTTTATTGTGAGTGAAATATTTAAAAAAGACTTCCTGAAGAATATCCTCTGCGTCTTCTTTATTAAGTAAGTAATTGTAAGCGGTTTTGAAAATAATGCTTGCATATTTATTATATAATTCATCAAAGTGCTGCTTGTTAAAAATTATGTCCGCCATATATTTATCACCTCTTGCTATAGAAAACACATTATTTCATTAAAAAGTTGCAGATTTTTTCATAATTTATTTTATATCAACTGCAACTTTTTGTAAACTAAATGTGTTTATTATTTGTAGAGATATTCTACTACAAATAATTATGTGAAGTTCAGAGGAATTCAAATGAAAAAAACAACAAAAATAATGGCGTTGTTCTTATCAGCTCTAATGCTGGTTTCAGCAATCCCTATGTCCATTTTTGCAGAGGAAAAATCAAACAGTGCTTCGGATTTATATGAGAGTCTCTCGATTTCAGGAGATTTGAAAGCAATTGATAATTATTACATAAATGAGCCTTTTGTTGAAATACCAATAACACCCGAGATTTTAGATGATATTGATAATAACAAAGTTTTGGAATCAATAGATGTGCTTTCTGATGATTTAAATGCAATTGATAAAGTGAATTATGTTTATAATTCAAACATTAAGTACGAGTTGGAATATGACGGCGGTGCTATTGTAAGCTGTGATGAAAATATGGAAGTTCTCGCATATTCAAATTTTGATAGAAATACTGATATTGGTCAATTAAATCTCTCTTGTCAAACATCAACAATAGACAATTTAGACAACACAGAAGAAATAAACGAATTAAAAAGTAAATATAATATTGATGATACTTATAAGTTAGAAATTACTGAAGACAATAATGATATCAAGTACTATTGGAGTAAAATTGGATATAACGGAATCCTAAATCCGTATGATTCGTTATCGATTCGTTTTGATTGTGCGTCAGGTGTGATTGTAACATTTAACAGATTTGCGGATGTTTTTAAGAATACAGATATAAATATATCAAAGGAGGACGCTGAAAAGATTGCTTTAAGTAGTAATGAAGATTTTGTTTCGGTATCATCTTGTGAAATGTACTATGAAAAGCCTAATTTCTTTTGGAATGACACGAATAAAATATACACAACTGACAGTACTGTTAGACTTGTATATAAAGTGATTATTGACGATATTTATGAAGTGTGGGTTGATGCTGAAACAGGGAAAATAATCGGTGGTGACATAATGAAGGCTGCTAATAATGCTCGAGCATATGCTTACTCCAATTTTTCATATGCAACACAATCGGCTAGTTTGGCTAATACATACTTAAAAAAACTTGGTTATACATCAAGTTCAGGTGTTATCAACAATAATTTTACAACAAATCCTGTGCTTCCTTTCGTACGAGATGATTTAAATGCATATGGATTTTATATTGATTGTCATGGTTCGACAACTACATTGGCAACTGACAACAAAACAATACTTACAACAAGTCAAGTAAAGGGAAATTGGCATTTTGTATTTTTAGATGCTTGTTCAACTGCAGCTAACACTAATTGGGCAAATGCGTTTAAAATTAGTAGTAGTTATTCAAAGAGAGCATTTTTGGGTTGGTCCAATACTGTGACAACAAAAAATGCTTATAGCTTTTGTAGCTATTTTTGGCCAGAAACGTATAACGGAAATCATTCTAATAATATTAGGGATGCAGCTGTTTGGGCTGCAGACCAAGTTCCTGGTTCTGGAACAACTCCAATAAAATTTTACGGTGACAAATCCTATAATGGTAAAGCCTATTAATATCTAGAAAACGAAAATAACTTCATTTAATTATTTGTATAAAAAGGGACTGCTTTTGCAGTTCCTTTATTTTTTTGGAAAAATATGTAAAAATATACAAAAACAGGCTGTATAATACGCATAATTTGAATAATTATACAAACTTTACAAAAAGACTTGAAATGTTATGCAGTTGTTATTATAATGATAATCAGTTAATAAAACTTGTGTTATTTAAGGAGATATGACATTATGGCAAAGGATAAGAAAGATATTAAAAAAGTTGTTCTTGCATATTCAGGCGGACTTGATACTTCAATTATCATTCCGTGGCTGAAAGAAAATTACAACAACTGCGAGGTTATCGCTGTATCAGGTGACGTTGGTCAGGGTACTGAGCTTGACGGACTTGAGGAAAAGGCTATTGCAACAGGTGCTTCAAAGCTTTATGTTCTCGATTTGAAAGATGAGTATGTTGAAGATTACATTATGCCTTGTCTTAAGGCTGGTGCTGATTACGAAACATACCTTCTCGGTACTTCTCACGCTCGTCCTTGTATCGCTAAGGGACTTGCAGAGATTGCTAAAAAAGAGGGCGCAGACGCTATCTGTCACGGCTGCACAGGTAAAGGTAATGACCAGGTAAGATTTGAACTTACCCTTAAGGCATTCGCTCCTGAAATGGAGATTATCGCTCCTTGGCGTGAGTGGGATATTAAGTCCCGTGAGGAGGAAATTGAGTATGCTGAGGCACACAATATTCCTCTTAAAATAAATCGTGAAACCAACTATTCAAAGGACAAGAATGTATGGCATCTTTCTCACGAAGGTCTCGACCTTGAGGACCCTGCAAACGAGCCTCAGTATTCTAAGGAAGGCGTCCTTGAATTAGGCGTTGCTCCTGAGCAGGCACCTGACGAGCCTACATATGTAACAATTCATTTTGAG
>JAQXUH010000049.1 GCA_029219885.1 Eubacteriales bacterium
AGCTTCTCTGTTCCGAATGAAGCCTTGCCGATTGGGCAGTGAATAATGTTTGTTTTATCAAGACGGTACTCAATTTTACCTGCCTTAGCGTCCTGAACAGCCTTAGCAACGTCCATTGTAACTGTACCTGCCTTTGGTGAAGGCATAAGACCTCTTGGACCGAGAACCTTACCAAGACGACCAACGAAGCCCATCATATCAGGAGATGCGATAGCAACGTCGAAATCCATCCAGCCGCCCTGAATCTTCTCAACAAGGTCAGCGTCGCCTACGAAATCAGCGCCTGCTTCTGTAGCGGCTTTAGCAAGATCGCCCTTTGCAAATACTGCAACCTTAACGTCCTTACCTGTACCGTTTGGAAGAATAACTGCGCCTCTAACCTGCTGGTCAGCGTGACGAGAGTCAACACCAAGACGAATGTGAGCCTCGATAGTTTCATCGAACTTTGCTGTAGCAGTCTTTACTGAAAGCTCAAGAGCTTCAGCTGAATCGTATAAATTTGAACGGTCAATAAGCTTTGCACCGTCTGTATATTTCTTTCCGTGTTTCATAATATATAATACCTCCAGTGGTTAATCGGATACTTCCTCCCACAAGGGAATTAGTCTTCTACTACTATACCCATGCTGCGTGCTGTGCCGGCAATCATTGACATTGCTGCTTCAAGTGATGCTGCATTAAGGTCAGGCATCTTTGTTTCAGCAATCTTCTGAACGTCTGCCTTAGAAATTGTAGCAACCTTGTTCTTGTTAGGAACACCTGATGCCTTGTCAATTCCGCAAGCCTTCTTAATAAGAACTGCTGCAGGCGGTGTCTTTGTTACGAATGTAAATGAACGGTCCTCATATACTGTGATAACAACAGGAATAATAAGACCTGCGTCATTCTTAGTTCTCTCGTTGAACTCTTTTGTGAATGACATAATGTTTACGCCGTGCTGACCAAGAGCAGGACCAACCGGTGGTGCCGGAGTAGCTTTGCCGGCAGGAATCTGAAGTTTAATTAAACCTACTACCTTCTGTGCCATAATTAATTTCCTCCTAATATTGTGGTAAATGGCGAAGTTTTACACTTCTCCCACCATTATCCGCAGACAGGCAAAGTCTGCAAACAATGATAATAAGCAGATATACTGCGAATTACTTAATTAATTTTCCTCGACCTTTTCAAGCTGGTCAAGCTCAAACTCGACAGTGTTTTCTCTGCCGAACATTGAAACAGTTACAGATACGCTGTTGTTTTCGATATCAATAGCATCAACAGTACCTGAGAAGCCCTCAAGAGGACCGTCGATAACGTTAACCATATCGCCAACCTCATAAGAAACGTGAACGCTTACACGCTCAAGGCTGTTGTTTCTGACCTCTTCATCTGTGAGAGGCTGAGGCTCACCCTCAGGACCGACAAAACCTGTGCAACCTCTTGTGTTGCGGACTACATACCAGCTTTCGTCTGTCATAACCATTTTAATGAAAACGTAGCCTGGCATAAGCTTTCTCTGGTATTCCTTTTCGGTGCCGTCTGCTTTAAGCTCTTTAACTGTTTCGGTAGGAATAGCAACCTCTTGAATAAGGTCGTGGAGGTTACGATTCTCTACAACTATCTGAATATCGCTTGCTACCTTGTTCTCATAACCTGAGAAGGTGTGAGCGACGTACCATTTTGCTTCTTCCATACAAGCCTCCCGAATAATAGATTAGTTGAAAATTCTACTGTATACTAATAATTATTCAGCAGCTTCTGTTGTTGCCTCTGTTTCAGCCTCGGTATCAGCCTCTGTTGCTTCCTCAAGAGCAGCGGCAGTAGTAGCCTCTCCCTGTTCGGATACAGATGTGGTGGCTTTAACATCTTCAGCAAGATTCTTAATACCCTTCATTCCGAGAGAAAGAAGTGTATCAACGCCGTAAATGCAGATACCTACGATGAAAACTACAATGAGAACGATAACGGTGTTTCTTGCAACGTCTTTAGCGTTTGCCCAAACAACTTTCTTGCCCTCTGCTTTAACACTTTTGAAGAATGACGCAATGGATTTAAAAGGATTTTTCTTTGACTTCTTCTTAGCCTTGGACTTGTCGGCCTTAGCTTCCTTTTCAGGCTTAGATGAAGTTTTCTTCTCGTCAGCCATTTGGTCTTCCTCCTGTTACTTCGTCTCTCTGTGGAGAGTATGCTTCTTGCAGAATGGACAATACTTGTTCATTTCCAATCTGTCAGGTGTGTTCTTCTTGTTTTTCATTGTGTTGTAATTGCGCTGTTTGCATTCAGTGCAAGCTAAGGTAATCTTAACTCTCATAAATAGCACCTCCATAAAAATTTCGATAATCAATCTCCCTCGTTGGCCACGCAAAGCGAAGCAGGCAAAAAAATAAAGCCATTCGGCAAAATTCAACCTACTACGAGGTAAAGATAATATATCACATAGTCAAGGGATAGTCAAGTATTTTTTATAAAAAGTTTGCATTTAGAGCAGTTTTATATTATTATAGTGAAAGCGAATATAAAGCAACCGAATATATTGTGTAGGAATGATGATATGACCGCAATTATTATAGGTGCAGGAGCCTCAGGTCTCGCCTGTGCCGTAAGGCTAAAACAGAATATGCCCGAATGTGAGGTTATTGTTCTGGAGAGAATGGACACTCCGGGCAAAAAAATTCTCGCCACAGGAAACGGCAGATGCAATTTTTCAAACCTCTGTGCAAAGCACAGCAATATAGTTGTAGATTTCTTTAACGGCTTGGGACTTAAGGAGCGTGCCGACGAGGAGGGCAGACTTTATCCATACTCAAATCAAGCCTCTACTGTTCTTGACACGCTGATTGAAAGCTGTGAAAAATCAGGAGTTGAGATTATAACCGACTGTACTGTTACGGCAATTGACAGGGACCTTTGTGTTACAACGGACTGCGGTATGTATATGGCAGACTGCATTGTAGTTGCCTGCGGCGGTACGGCACAGAAAAATCTCGGCTCAAACGGCAGCGGTTACGACCTTTTAAAATCAATCGGTCACAAAATCACGCCAATCTGCCCTGCTCTTGTTCAGCTTACTTCTCCCAGCAAATATCCGAGAGCATTGAAAGGACAGCGAGTTAAATGCAATATGACCGTACTTCTTGACGGCGAAAGCGTTGAGAGCGAATACGGTGAGGTTTTGTTTGCGGACTACGGACTGTCGGGAATTGTGACAATGAACCTGTCCCATATCGTCAGCGAAAACTTCGCGTCTCCTGACCCTAAAAAATGCAGCGTGTCCCTTGACCTGATACCTGATATGAGTTTTGAGGAAGTTCTTGACTACCTAAACCGTTTCGGAAATCTTAAAGGCATACTCGGCAGGAAAATGTCGGATATAATCATCAAGCGTACCGACGGCGATATTCAGTCAATGGCAAAGGTGGCAAAATCCTGGCAGCTTATTATAAACGGCACTAGGGGATATGATTTTGCTCAAATCACTGAAGGCGGTGCAGACCTTAATGATTTTGACGATTTTGAGTCTAAAAAGGTAAAGGGCGTTTATGCCTGCGGTGAAGTTCTCGACAGGCAGTTTCCCTGCGGCGGTTTCAATCTCAACTTCGCATTTTACAGCGGTATAGCCGTTGCGGATAAAATAGCAGGAAAGCAGTAAATATATATAATATGTATAGCAGGTAATTTTATGGTAAGGATAAATGAAATAAGGCTTTCTCTTGACGAGGAAGAGGCTGTTCTCAAATCAAAGGCAGCAAAAATTCTCAAAATTAATGAGAAATATATAGAATCGTATACTATTTATAAAAAGAGCGTTGACGCAAGGAAAAAGGATGACGTGCACTTCACCTACTCCATTGACGCTGTAATTACTCTTGACGAAAATCAAATTGTGCAGAAATGCAAATCTAACAAGGTACAGATTGTAAAGCCATACAAATACGAAATGCCGGAAAATAAGAGAGTCAGCAAATTCAGACCTGTTATTGTAGGCTTCGGTCCGGCAGGTATGTTTGCAGGACTTATTCTTGCGGAGGCAGGTTTACAGCCGATTATTCTTGAAAGAGGCAAGGATGTTGACTCAAGGCAAAAGGATGTCAACAAATTCTGGCAGACCAAGGAGCTTAACGAGGAATCAAATGTTCAGTTCGGTGAGGGCGGAGCAGGTACATTTTCCGACGGAAAGCTGACAACAGGAATTAAAAGTCCTTTTATCAGGAAAGTTCTTGACGAGCTTTACGAGGCAGGTGCACCTGAGGAAATTCTCTATTCCTCAAAGCCCCACATTGGCACTGACAGGCTTACCGTTGTAGTTAAAAATATACGAAAGAAAATTGAATCTCTCGGCGGTGAAGTCCGTCTTGAATGTAAGCTTGAAAGGATAATAAAGGCTAACGGCTTTGTTCACGGCATAACGTATTCTCATCACGGCGAAATGACCGATATGGAATGTGACAGCGTAATTATGGCAATAGGTCACAGTGCAAGAGATACTGTTGAAATGATGTACAATCTCGGTGCTGAAATTATGCAGAAGCCGTTTTCAGTCGGTGCAAGAATTGAGCATCCTCAAAAGCTTATCAACCAGGCACAGTACGGCAAATTTGCAGGTCATCCAAAGCTCGGTGCCGCCGATTACAAGCTTGCCTGTCACGGGCTTCACGAAAGAGGAGCATATACATTCTGTATGTGTCCCGGAGGTACGGTTGTTGCCGCCGCCAGTGAAAAAGAGGGCGTTATTGTAAACGGAATGAGCTCTCTTGCCCGTGACGGAGAAAACGCAAATTCAGCTCTCCTTGTGGGAATTGAGCCAAAAGATTTTCCGTCGGAGCATCCGCTGGCAGGTATATATTATCAGCGTGAAATCGAGCATAACGCCTATGTTCTTGCAGGCAGTAATTACAATGCACCTGCACAGCTTGTAGGCGATTTTCTCAAGGGAATTGAAAGCAAGGAGCTCGGAAACGTTCGGCCTACCTGCCCTACAGGCGTAACGCTGACTAATCTTGACGAATGTCTGCCTGCTAAAGTTTCGGCAACAATGAAATCAGCTATTGTGGAAATGGATAAAAAGCTTAACGGCTTTAATCTTTACGATGCAGTTTTAACTGCTCCCGAAACAAGGTCATCAAGCTCAGTAAGAATTCTGCGTGACGAATTTATGCAGTGCAATATACGTGGTGTTTATCCTTGCGGTGAGGGTGCTGGATACGCAGGCGGTATAGTTTCTGCCGCAGTTGACGGAATAAAATGTGCTCACGCCGTTCTTGACGACGAGCATTAAGAGGTAAATCAAATGAGAATGAAAAGGAAGAAAAATCTTGACGAGAGAATTGCGGCCTCGTCAGATTATCTTATAGAAATGAAAAACCAGTCGCTGAATTACAACGACGCAGTTAACGAAAATCATATTATAAATTTCAGGGAAATATTCAAAAAAGACCAGCCTGTTTATCTTGAGGTAGGCAGCGGTAAAGGTCAGTTCGGCTGTACCTTTGCAAAGGAAAATCCCGATAAAAATATCCTCTGCGTTGAGAGAAATAAAAATGTATTGATTCTCGCCATTGATTCAGCAAGAGCTATGGGACTTGACAATATTATGTTTCTTTGCGGTACTGCGGAATATCTGCCCTCATATATTGAGAAACAGTCCGTTGAATCAATTTTTCTAAACTTCTCCTGCCCTTTCCCTAAAAGCAAGCACGTTGCTCACAGGCTGACAAATCCGAGATTTTTAAATATCTACAAGGAGATTTTAAAGCCTGAGGGCGTTATCTGTCAAAAGACGGACAATATGCACTTTTTCGAGTATTCAATCGAGCAGTTTTCAAGCTGCGGTTTTGTGCTGAGCAATATATCCCTTGACTTGCATAACAGCGATTTTGAGGGTAATATTGTTACAGAGTACGAGGAAAAATTCTCTTCTCAGGGATATCCTATCTACAGCCTTGAAGCTAGACTGAAAAATTAAATTATAGTTTAATGGAAGTGTGTATCTAACATTTCGTAGGGGTCGGCGTCCTCGATGGTTCGTTTGCGACCGCTTCCGGTGGAAGATAAAGGGAGCAAAAAGAACTTAGTAGCGGTCAAAATTTGCCTGCGATATGAGCAGACAGCAAATTTTGGGAACCGCCCTGCGGAACCACTTGCGTTTTGAAAAGTCTGACTGAATTGATAACGGGATGTCGAGGACGCCATCCCCTACAAATTCTCAATAAAAATATTTTTGCGGCAACGATTTGTCGAGGATAAATTAGGCAAAATCTACAATTCTTCTCAATTGTCGACTATACTGTTTCAAGAGCAATCAAGTTGCTACGAAACAGTCCACCGGACTGTTTCTCCCAAATCGCAGATTTGGAGCAACGGTCTCTTTTGCTGACGCAAAATTCACTCCCCGAGGCGAAAAAGTCGAAGCACCAATTACGGCGTGGGGTTCGATGCCCCCGCCATAATTCAAGTGTGCGGTCGTTGTAGCAATTTTATTTAATAAAAATTGCAATTACGAGTAAATTAGTTACCAGCATTTTATTCGGTGCGGTTTTGTCAATTTAGACCGACAAATTACTTTCCTACGCAGAATTTTGAGAAGATGTTGTTCACTACTTCCTCGGTGGCTTTTTTGCCGGTGAGGGAGAGCAGGTCGTCAACTGCACTGTCAATCATCACGTTGACGGCGTCAAAGGTTACGCCCATTTGAGCTCCTGTCAATGCCTGACAAATACTGTCATAAGCACGTTTCACGCAAAGCTTCTGTCGCTGATTTGCAAGAAGTGGCTGTGAGGAATCGAAAGTTTCCACGCCTAAAACACGCTTTACTGCCGACTCAAGCTCTGCCGTTCCCTGATGATTTTTAGCGGAAATGTAAACTATTTCGTCAAAAACTGCGGTGATTTTTTCAATATCAATTTCGCTTTCCAGGTCGGTTTTGTTCACAACTGCAACTGCCTTTTTGCCTTGACAGGCGGTAATCAGCGTTAAATCATCATTGTTCAGCTTTTGTGAGCTGTCGAAAACTGCAAGGACAAGAGTGGAATTTTCCACCTTATCCAGAGCCTTTTGTATGCCGATTGCCTCCACGATATCGTCGCTTTTACGCAGTCCTGCGGTATCGGAAAGGTGGAGCACCATATTCCCAAGTCGGACAGAGTCCTCAACGATATCCCTTGTGGTGCCCTCGATATGAGTGACGATACTTTTTTCTCTGCCTGCAAGCATATTCATCAGCGTTGACTTGCCGGTATTCGGTCTGCCTGCGATAACTGTGTCAACGCCCTCGGTCATAATTATGCCGTTTTCGTAATTATCAAGAAGTGACTTCAGCTCATTTTGTGCAAAAGTCAGCGTGTCAATCAAAGCGTCATCTGTAAACTCCGGAATTTCCTCGTCGGGATAATCAACCCACGCCGCCATAGACGAACTGCAATCAATAAGCCTGTCAAGAACTGCTGTAATTTTGTTGCTCAAAGAACCCTGAAGAAGATTGAAAGAGGCTTTCGCCGCCTCCTGACCGCCTGCGGAAATTAAAGCAGCAACGCCCTCCGCCTGTGCCAAATCCATTTTGCCGTTAAGGAAAGCACGCTTGGTAAATTCTCCTGCCTCAGCAGGAACGGCACCTGCGTCAAAGACAGTTTCCAGAGTTTTTTCAACAACAAACAGTCCGCCGTGAACGGACAGCTCAACTACATTTTCACCTGTGTAGCTTTTGGGAGCACGGAAAACAAGAGCGATTGCGTTGTCAAAGCTTTCGCCGTGGCTGACAACGTTGCCGAATTTTGCGGTATAGCCCTTGAGCTCGGTGAGGGGAGTGCCGTCGGCAGCCTGAAATACACGCTGTGCAATTTCGATAGCGTCATCACCGCTTATTCTGATTACACCTATTCCCCCTGCACTGTTGCCTGTGGCAATGGCAGCTATGGTTTTGGACATATATAGCACTCCTTTCTGTTATATAAATTATGATTTAACAAAATAAATTTGGGCGATTTATCGCCCCACAATATCAATAGCGTGGCGAAGCCGTGCAAACCTTATTTAAAGGGGAATTCCAAAGGGGGCTTAAGCCTGCCTTAGCAGGCTCCCTCTTTGGTCGTTTCTGGGTTACCGTCTTTGCGACACAAAGATGGTGACGACCTTGCGTCAGCAAAAAACGAAATTAAAACATTGTTAATAAATCAATAAAAACAAAAGGCGAACTTTCCGTCCGCCTTTCCTCAATATCAGTCTTTATTAACTTCAATCTTGCCGAATTTTGGGATATCGGCTCTGTCCACCTTTTTCTCTCTGTTAGGGTCAGCAGGAGCAGGCTTGTACTGAGAACGTCTTGAGCCGTTACCGCCTCTTGATGAACCGCCTCTTGAGCCTCTTGAATAATTCTTAACTCCGCCCTCAGGCTCGATAAGAACTTTTCTGTCCATTCCGCTGCCTACTGAGCGGGAAACTGCACCCTCAACCTCCTGAACAGCAGTATGAATAATTTTTCTTTCATAAGGGTTCATAGGCTCGAAGATGAAACGTCTGCCTGAGCGAACAACGTAGTTAGCATTTTTAACAGCAAGGGCACGGAGAGTTTCCTCTCTCTTTGCTCTGTAATCGCCAACGTTGATAGTTACTCTGACATACTTATTTATAACATTTTTTATAGCAAGACCGGTGAGGTACTGAATAGCGTCGAGGGTTTCACCTCTTCTGCCGATAATGATGCCGTAGTCTTCACAGTCAACATCAATAACAACAACGCCGTCCTCAACTCTTGCGGAAAGCTTGGCATCCTTAACCTTAAGTCCCTCAAGAATAGCCATAAGATATGCACAGGCACCGTCAAGGTCAACGTCCTTTTCGGTAATAGCGTCTGCTGTGTGCTGAGGCTTTGAGGTCTCGGCAGGAGCAGTTTTCTTTTCTGCCTGCTTCTTTTCAGGCTGCTTTCTTTCGGTCTGCTTCTTTTCAGGCTTTTTGTCGTTTGACTTGGCAGGAGCAGGAGCTTTTTTCTTTGCAGGCTTCTTTTCCTTTTTGCCGTCGTCAAAGCTTGCCTTAACCTTAGCGTCTGAGCCGCCGAAGAGACCGAAGAATTTCTTCTTCTCAGGCATCTGAACGACTTCAATCTTAACATCGGCAGTTGCCGGAGCGTTAAGACCTGCTTTAGCCGAAGCAGTAGCTTCCTCAATAGTTTTACCGGTACCGATAAATTCCTTTATCATATTATCCTCCGATAATGTTTGTTATTTAATCTTTTTAATATTCTCCTCACGGGAACGACGCTCGATAGTATTTTCAATCATAAGCTTAGCCTGCGTCTTTCTCGGCGGATACTGATAAGCAATAAATACCTGCTGCAAAAGTGCAACGATATTTGAAATAATCCAGTAGAAACCTACTGCGGCTGTAACCTTAAAGGAAATGTAGAAGGAGAAGAAAGGCATCATTAACATCATCAACATCATTGAGCCCATCTGCTGACTTGCCGCAGGATTGTTTTTCTTTTGAATTAAAGTAGAAACCAAGCTTGAACCGAGGGATGTTACAAGACAGAGGATAGGGATAATAACGATAATTCCGTCTTTCCAATGAGGAACGGCAGTCATATCAAGTCCGAAAAGATTCATACCCTCACGATAGGTAGAAATCTCTGCACACGTAGCCTCTGTAAACATATTCGGGAAGTTGGCAACAAGAGCATCCTTGTAAGCATCAAAATTCTCAAGAAGATTGAGCTGGAAATAAGTTATCTTTGCGTCAGGGTCTCCTGTAATCTGCTGATAAATAGGGAGAATAACGTCATAAATAGCCTGTGAGTTATCGTTAAAATCGCTTATTCCCAATACATAGGCAAAGGGATAATAAATGATACCGATAATACCCATAAGAAAGACCATCTGGAAAATCATAGTTCCGCAGCCCATATTCATAGGGTTATGTCCCTCACGGGCATAAAGGTCCTGCATTTCCTGATTGAGCTTGTCTCTGTCTCTCGGGTCAGGATATTTCTTTTGAATTTTCTGAATTTTAGGCTGAAGCCTTGCAGTTTTCGCCGTAGTTTTCTGCTGTCTTACGTTAAAAGGAAGCAGAATAAGTCTTGTTACAACAGTAAAAATGATAATGGCGATGAAATACTGATTATTCAGAACGTCCAAAAGGAAGTTCATACAAACGCCGAACAGCCAATAAAGCGGTTTAAAAATACCGACTCCGTTTGACACGGCACTTGATGCAAGTAAAATAGTATTCATTCTTTGTCCTCTTTAGTTTTCTTGGGGGGAACAGGGTCCCATCCACCCTTAAACAAAGGGTTGCACCTTAAAATTCTCAACGCCGCCAAAAGAGTGCCTTTAAAAATTCCGTGAATTTCTATAGCCTCAATAGCGTACTGCGAGCAGGTAGGAGTATATCGGCAGGCACCGTGAGATACCCTGGGACTTATCGTAAGCTGATAAGTCCTGATTAAAAAAATCATAGCCTTTTTAATCAAAGCTCTCAATCTTTAATTACTCCCAACTCTTTAAAATGCGACTCCATTTGTGCCTTGACCGCCTGCATTTTGACGCAGGTAGTCCTTGTCCTTGCCACGAAGACGAAATCATACACACCGCAAATTCTCGGCTCAAGTTCAGTGAATGCCGCACGAATTACTCGCTTTGCTCTGTTTCTTTCAACAGCACCGCCGATTTTTTTGCTGGCGGTAATGCCGATACGTGATGTGCTCTGCCTGCTTTTCATTGCGTAGGTAACAACGCAGGAGGAGGCACAGCTTTTTCCTCTGTGGTAAAGACGGCGGAAGTCTTTATTTTCTTTTAAGGCAATGCTTTTCACCTAATCACACCCAATCAGTAATTAGTAAGAAAGCTTCTTTCTTCCTTTAGCACGGCGGCGAGCAAGCACCTTTCTGCCGTTCTTTGTTGACATTCTCTTCCTGAAGCCATGTACCTTCTGTGCATGTCTCTTCTTAGGTTGGAAAGTTCTCTTCATATTCTTTTTCACTCCATTCCAAAGACTAAACTTGTCTTAATCTTCATATTCTCTGCACGGTATAGTGCAGGCACAAATTATTGCAGGGGATACAACTCCACAATATCGGTAAGTATTATATATTAAAATTAACACACTTGTCAACAAAAAATTTTATAATCTTGTAATTAGTTACATTATATATTATAATAGCACTATATGTTGGGCAGTTCTTTTAATCTGCCACAAGTCAAACGGAGGTATTTTTGATGATTGGTATTATCGGTGCAATGGATGTGGAAATAGATTCCATAAAAAGCAGAATTGAAAATAAGACGTCATCTGTTATTTCAGGCGTGGAATTTGTCTGCGGATTTATTGAGGGCGTAATGGTTTGTGCCGCAAAATGCTCTCCGGGAAAGGTCAATGCCGCCATTTGTGCTCAGGCTATGATTGATAATTTTGACATTGACAGAATGATAAATGTTGGAGTTGCCTGTTCGCTCAGCGAAGATGTGGTGATTAAAAATGTTGTTATCGCCTCTGACGTGTGCGAATACGATATTGACATTACTGCATTAGGAGAGCCCAGAGGCTTTATCAACGGACTGAATGTGATTAAAATCAAGACGGATGATGAGCTTTCCGAGCAGCTTGCACGTACTGCTATCAACTGCGGAGAGAAAATTCACCGAGGCACTATTGCCAGCGGTGACACCTTTATAGCTGACGGCGGTCTTAAAGATATGATAAAAGGCGAGTTCGGTGCTATCTGCGGAGAAATGGAGGGCGGTGCAATCGGTCACGTTTGTGCCTGTGCAGGTGTGCCCTTTGGGATTTTGCGTTCAATAAGCGACGGCGGCGACGAAAATTCTCAGCTTGATTATCCCACATTTAAAAAAATCGCTGCGGAAATCTCCACAGCGATAATTCTCGAATACATCAGAACTCAGCGTAATCAGTACTCACTCTTCTAAAATAAAGGTATTGAGGATATGCTCTTCCGCCTTTTCGATAATAGTATGAAGTGCGGTTTTCTCCGACAGGTCGGAGCCTGTACGTGATTTATCCTCGATAAATACGAACTTTGCGTCCTCCATAGCAGTTGCGGCTGACGCCAATTCTCTGCCCAAGGTGAAGTCAAGCTTGAACATTTCCTTTGGAAGTATGCCTGCCTTGGCCATTGTGGTAGCACCTCTGTAAAGGCAGAGGGTGTAGTAGTTGTAGATGAAGTTTCTTGTTCTCTCGTCTGCACCTACCGGCAGAAGATTAAGAAGATTTTTAGTAGCCTGAAGAAGAAGAGATACTGTGCTTTCGCTTTCTTCTCCGTCAAGAGCAAATTCCGATGCGTCAAGGTCAAGACCGTTTCTGCTTTCGCTGACGCCTAAAAGATAGTCGGTTGTAACGCCGTAGTATTCACCGCAGCGGATGACGAAATCAAGACCGCACTCTCTGATACCCTTTTCGTAATGGCTGAGAAGTGCCTGAGAAACGCCCAAATCTGTGGCCGCTTTCTTCTGACTTATACCTCTTTCCTTGCGAAGCTGTGAAAGCTTTGCTGCAAATTTTGAAACCTTTTCGTTCTTTTCACCAGTTTGCTTACTCATTATAATTCCTCCGATTTATTACAAAGAGTATTATACCACCATATTACTATTTGTAAAGTGGGAATTTTGTTTTGTTAATTTTTTGTAATATTTGGCTAAAAAAGGAGCTTTTTATATGAAAACCTACACCATTTATTTCTTCCGTCACGGAATTACCAAAGGAAACTTAAACGCACAGTATATTGGGCACACCGACCTGCCACTAACTACAGATAGTATATCCGCCATAAAAAAGATTAAGGCAACGGAGCATTATCCAAAGGTTGACGCCGTATTTTCCTCACCGCTGAAAAGGTGCAAGGACTCTGCCTCTTTAATGTTCCCCGAAAACAATATTATGATTATTGATGATTTTATCGAGTATAATTTCGGCGAATTTGAGGGCTTGACCGCTGAGGATTTAAAGGATAATGAAGATTTCAAAACCTGGCTGAGAGGTGATATGCAGGCAAGAACACCTTACGGCGAAAGCAACGCAGAATTTATTCACCGTGTCTGTGCCGCTTTTGAAAAGGTGGTAGAGGGCTGTATTAAAACAGGCGTGCAGAATGTGGCAATTGTAGGTCACGCAGGTGTGCTGATGACACTTCTTTCCTGCTACGGACTGCCCGAGGCTCCTATGGCACATTGGCAGATGGACCCCGGCTACGGCTTTAAGCTGCGTATTACTCCGTCACTTTGGATGAGGGCAAATAAGCTTGAGGTTGTTGACACCGCACCAACTGCCATAAAAGATTTGAAAGAGTAATAGTGTCGGTTGATAAACTTACAAATGGTAATAGATATTTTTGTAGGGGATGGCGTCCTCGACATCCCGCACCGCAACAGCAATTTTAAGTAACAAAGGAACATATTATGGACAAGATTTTGATTAAAGATTTAAAGCTATTTGCATACCACGGAGTAAACGAGGAGGAAAAGCGTGACGGGCAGAATTTCGTTTTTGATATTGCCCTGAGCGTAAATATGACAAAAGCCTGTTACTCCGACGACGTAAATGATACAGTCAGTTATGCAAAGGTAATAAAAACTGTACGCCGAGTATTCACCGCAGAGAAATATGACCTGCTGGAAAAGGCGGCACAGGTAACGGCAGACGCCATACTCGAGGAATATCCCGACGTATTTTCCGTTGACATTACATTAAAAAAGCCTGAAGCTCCGATGAAAGCGGACTTCGGCTGGGTAGGCGTAGAAATTTCGAGAGAGAGATAGGAATATGGAATACATTATCAGCGTTGGCACCAACATGGGTGACAGAAAAGAAAATATCGACAGGGCAATTGAGTCAATCAATCTTCTGCCCTACACAGACGTTATCCGTCAATCGTCGGTTTACGAAACAGAGCCGGTGGGCTATGCAAGACAGCAGAATTTTTACAATATCGCATTGGTGGTGGAGTCGGTTTTTGAGCCGGGCGAAATGCTCGGTGCCTGCCTTGGAATTGAGTCAGGCTTCGGCAGACTGCGTACTGTAAGAAACGGCCCGAGAATTATTGATTTGGATATAATTTTTGCAGAGGACGCAGAAATTAACAGCCGAAATCTCATTGTTCCGCACCCTCGATATCACGAAAGACGTTTTGTTCTTGAGCCGCTTTTGGAGCTTTTCCCCGACGGCACGGCATATGGTATTGAGTTTAAGCACTATCTTGACGAAATCGACGGACAGGAGATTATTAAACTATAATAAGTAAACAAGCGTTATTTTTTGTTACTATTGACAAAGATAAAAAAATACGCTAACATAAAAACAGATAAGGAGCTTGCCTGATAGACGGTTAGCCCTCACTGTTGATTAAAAAGAGATAATCCTCGAATGGAGTTGAGGCGATTATCTCTTTTTATTTTTATAATACATTGTTATTTACGGGATGTCGAGGACGCCATCCCCTACAAATATCAACTGCTGATTGCATAAAATATACGTCTCCCCTGTGTAAGGGGAGATGTCAATCTTACGATTGACAGAGGGGTTGATTGTAGTTCATTTTTACAATCTTATTGCAACAACCATCAATCCCTCTGTCTGCTCACAAGGTTCGCATCCAGCTCCCTTTGCACAAGGGAGCCAAAAATTTTACTCGCCGTTAGTATTCTAAATCATTATTCATTATTCATTAAAAAAATGCTCCCTGAAATAGGGAGCATTTTGTTGTTTATCTACCGAGTGCGATATAATCTGCACGGTTTTCATTAAGATTGATATTTGACTTGCCGTAGATACGCATCTGAAGTTCGTAAGCGTCCTTTGGAATATCTGCAAGCCATATCCAATTGCCGGGAGCGGCGGAGAAATTCTGACCGCCTTTGCAATTATCCGTAGAGGGAACGTTGCTTGTTTTAATCTCGTAGCTGAGCCAGCTGTCCTTGAGAGCGGTATTGCCTATCTCGATAAGCTCTTTTTTGTCATATCCTGTATAGACGTAATCAACAAGCTCGTTGACAGTTTTAACAATGTCAATTGCACCTGATGAGGTCATTTTCTTAAGGAGAGCGGAGAGAACAGTTTTCTGCCTGTTGGCTCTTGCTCCGTCGGAATCTATCTTCCTGATTCTGCAATATGCAAGTGCCTGCTCGCCGTTGAGCTTCATTTTACCCTCTGTGCCGTCGAAATTCTGAGTGATAGTCACGCCGCCGTAACGCTTAGGGTGATTGTTAATCTCATTGATTTCAGCTGAGGTGATATTGATAGTTACGCCGTCAAGAGCGTCAATAATCTTCGGGAAGCTTGCGAAATTAACTACTGCATAATTGTTGATTACCAGCTTGTAATATCTCTCAATAGTGTTGATATAAGTTTTCATTCCGCCCATTGACGCAGACTCGTTAATCTTGCCGTAATGTCCCTCGCCGTCTACCTCGTAGTAAACGTAAAGGTCACGGAGAATTGAGGTCAGGTGAATTTCCTGAGTGTCAATATTGATTGAGGCGATAATTGCAGAGTCGGCTCTTGAGGTGTCGGAAATCTCTTTCTCTCTTGTGTCCTCACCGATAAGAAGAATGTTCATAACGTGAGTTGAGCTTACAGGGTCGCCGTTCTGGTACCACTGCTTAAGATACTCCTTGTAGCTGTAAAGCTCACCTGCGGAAAGCTCGTCAATTGTAGGGAAGTCCTCCTGCAAAAAGTCCATACCGTCATAGTATGTTACCATCTGATAAGGGTCCTCTTCCTCGTTATTTGTCACCTTGTCGAGAATGTTGTTTGCAAAAAGTATAGCAAAAATCGCTGCCGCAACAACCATAATTACAAGAATTATAATAACTGTTTTTGTAACCTTATTCTTCTTTTTCTGCTCTTTGCTTTCAGGCTTTGCCTCTTCCTTAATTATGTAGTCGTCATCTGCCGCCAGGGAAAGCAGGTCAACCATTCCGTTGCTGTCAGGCTCGGTAAGAAGCACCTTGTGCTCCTGCTGATTATCCTGAATTTCCTGATTGCCTTGATTGTCGGAAATAATATCGTCGCTTTCAAGCCTTTCCTCTGCCGTTTCGTCTGTTTCACTTGCAGGCTCAGGGCTTTCTTCAATATTTATTTCGTGGATATCATCATTTTCTTGTGGCTGAGAAACAGGAATTTCGATTTTAACGTCCTTTGGCTCCTCTGCTTTTGGAGTTTTCGGCTCATCATCTGTTAAGGTGATAACCTCCGGCTCCTGCTCTTTTGGCTGCACTTCCTCTTTGATATAGAAAGTTTCTTCCTTTTCAGGCTCTTTGGCAGGCTTGTCCTCTTTTTCAAAGCTGATAGCCAGCTCCTCATCATCCTTTGGAGCTGTTTTCGGTGCTTCGCTTTCAAAAGGAGCAGACACTTTTTTCGCCTCAGGTGCCTTTTTGCTGTCCTGATTTTTCAGTGCCGCCTCGTTTTCCTCTCTTCTCTTTTTTACCTCGGAAAGAATATCGTCAATACTGTATGATTCCTTCTCCAACGGTATCACTCCTCTTTTGCCGGTAGATTGGTGGGTTGATTAAAAACTTCTTTGCCTCCCCTGTGTAAGGGGAGGTGGGTTGCCGTCAGGCAACTCGGAGGGGTTGATAGCCGTTAATTTCAGCATTTTTATTGCAACAACAATCAATCCCTCAGTCACTTCGTGACAGCTCCCTTTACACAAGGGAGCCTAATACATTCTTTGTCAAAATATGCGTTATTATATATCAACCCATAGAAAAATGCTATAAATAAAATGTAAAATCGAGTAAAATTGTGCGTTAATAGAATAATTTAGTATTAATTGTCTAATTATTCCTCTGCATTTTCCTCTGTATTTTCTTCAATAGTGTCTTCTACTGCGTCGGTTTCAAGGCTTTCTTCTTCCTCAAATTTATCTACAACAGAGAGAGTTGCAACCTTTTCGCCCTCGTTGACACGCATTACCTTAACGCCCTTTGCCGTTCTGTTGAACAGTGAAATCTGGTCGGCAGGAGTACGGATAATAATGCCGTCGGAAGAAATCATAATTACGTCATTTTCCTCGCAGACAGGAGCAATCATAGCAACCTTGCCGAATTTAGCAGTAGGATAGTTGATAAGACCTTTACCTGCACGGGACTGAATACGATAGTCGGAGAAGTTACTTCTTCTGCCGTAGCCTGTTTCGGAAACGGTGAGAAGTGTATATCCCTCACGCTCAACGGCAAAGCCCACAACGTAGTCGCCCTCTGCAAGAGTAATTGCCTTAACACCTCTTGCCGTTCTGCCGATAAGACGAGCGTCGTCCTCTTTGAAGCAGATACTCATACCGTCGTGAGTAGCAACAATAAGATTTCTTTCGCCGTCGGTAATATCAACCCAAGAAAGCTCGTCGCCCTCGTCAAGATTGATAGCGATAATACCGCTCTTTCTGATATGCTCGTACTGGTCAAGGGCAGTTCTCTTGATGATACCATTTCGTGTAACCATACAGAGATATGTTCTGCTTTCTTCCTTTGGCACCTGTACCATAGCGGTAATCTGCTCGCCGTTTTCAAGGGGGAGAATATTAACAACGTTCATTCCCTTACCGGTACGTGATGATTCAGGAATTTCGTAGCCTTTCATCTTGAATACCTTACCCTTGTTGGTAAAGAGCAGGATGAAATCGTGAGTTGAGCAGGCAAACATAGTTTTTGCCACGTCCTCTTCACGTCGGCTCATACCTGAAATACCACGGCCGCCTCTGTTCTGTGCCTTGTATGTATCAACAGTCTGGCGTTTCATATATCCCTTTTCGGTGAGAGTGAGAATACACTCCTCAACAGGAATAAGGTCCTCGTCCTCAACGTCACCGCTGAAGCCTGAAATTTCTGTTCTTCTCGGGTCGCCGAATTTTTCGCCGATAGCTCTTGCCTCAGTTTTAACGATTTCGTTGATTCTTTCCTCGTGAGCGAGAATGTCAAGATAGTCCTTAATTTTTTCGTGGAGCTCGTTTAACTCGTTCATTATTTTTTCAATTTCAAGACCTGCCAACTGACCGAGACGATAAGCCACAATTGCACTTGCCTGTGGGTCGTCAAAGCCGAACTTGTCCATAATAGCCTGTTTAGCCTCAGCCTGTCCGCCTTTGCAGGCACGGATAGTAGCGATAACCTCATCTACAATGTCAATTGCCTTTGCAAGTCCCTCTAAAATATGAGCTCTTTCCTGTGCTTTTTTAAGGTCAAATTTAGTTCTTCTTGTAACGATTTCCTTTTGGAAAGCGATATATTTTTCAAGAATTTCTTTAAGTGTGAGAATTTTCGGCACGCCGTCGTCAAGAGCAAGCAATATTGCACCGAAAGTAACCTGCATATCGGTCATTTTGTAAAGATTGTTGAGAACAACCTGTGCGTTGGCGTCTCTCTTAACAGTAACCTCAATGTGCATACCGCGTCTGTCGGAATAGTCCTGAACATCGGCAACGCCCTCAAGACGCTTTTCCTTAACCAAATCTGCAATACGTGTAATAAGTCTTGCTTTGTTTACTCCGTAAGGAATTTCGGAAATAACGATTTTATAGCGGTCGCCTTTAGTTTCAACGATTTCCGCTTTGGCACGAACGTAAATTTTACCTCTGCCGGTAGCGTACGCCTCTTTAATTCCCTTGGCACCCATAATGATACCGCCTGTTGGGAAGTCAGGACCCTTGATATGCTCCATAAGGTCCTCAAGAGTTGCGTCGGGATTGTCAATAAGACAGCACATACCCTCAATAACTTCGTTCATATTATGAGGCGGAATGTTTGTTGCCATACCTACGGCAATACCTGATGAGCCGTTTACAAGAAGATTAGGAAATCTTGCAGGTAAAACAGTAGGCTCCTTGCTTGTATCGTCAAAGTTAGGTGCAAAATCTACAGTATCTTTCTTGATATCCTCAAGCATTTTCATACTGATTTTGCTCATTCTCGACTCTGTGTAACGGTATGCAGCAGGCGGGTCGCCGTCGATTGAACCGAAGTTGCCGTGACCGTCAACAAGAGGATGTCTCATTGAAAATGACTGTGCAAGCCTTACCATTGCGTCATAAACGGAAGCGTCGCCGTGAGGATGATAGTGACCAAGCACTTCACCGACAGTAGTGGCACACTTACGGTATGGGTTTGTTGGGTAAAGATTGTTGTCATACATTGCGTAGAGAATTCTCCTGTGAACAGGCTTTAAGCCGTCACGGACATCAGGTAACGCACGTGAAACGATAACGCTCATTGAATAGTCAAGGAACGCCTTTCTAATCTCGTCGCTGATTTCTACATCAACAATTTTTTGATTGTCATAACGAATTTCTTCGTTCATATTTGTCTCTCCTTCTAAGGCTGATATTATTCAGCAGGGATGTTGCTTGTGTTATATATGATGATATTTTTTAAATTTTTGTAGGGGATGGCGTCCTCGACATCCCGTTAATAAAAAGTATTGTTGAATAACTCACGGGTCGTCGAGGACGCCGACCCCTACAATATATCAATTACACATTGAAAACTTTTTTTAGATATCCAAATTCTGTACGAATTTAGCTTACGCAGTTGCTCCGGTGCAAATGAGTTTAATGATTTTACGACCATCCACTTGCTACGAAAAGGTCCACCGGACCTTTTCTCCCAAAACCGGATAAAGCGGTTACCGCAGGGCGGTTCCCAAAATTTGCTACCTGCTCGTATCGCAGGCAAATTTTGACCGCTACTAAGTTCTTTTTGCTCCCTTTATCTTCCACTGGAAGCGGTCGCAAACGAACCCACGTGTTGAGCCAATCTTATAGATTATTTGTTTAAATATCAAGGTTTTGAACGAACTTCGCGTTTTTCTCTATAAACTCTCTTCTTGGCTCAACATTCTCTCCCATCAAAATAGAGAAGTTTTCGGATGCACGCTGGGCATCGTCGATAGTTACACGGAGCATAGTGCGGTATTCAGGGTCCATAGTAGTTTCCCAAAGCTGATGAGGGTCCATTTCACCAAGACCCTTATAACGCTGAATATCGCAGTCGCCGCCGAACTCGGCAATTTTTGCGTCTCTTTCCTCGTCGGAAAAGGCGTAGGCACTTTTCTTTCCCTTTGACACCTTGAAAAGCGGTGGCTGTGCAAGATAAACGTAGCCCTCTTCAATGATTTTCGGCATATAGCGGAAGAAGAAAGTGAGAAGAAGTGTTCTGATATGAGCACCGTCTACATCGGCATCGGCCATAATGATAATCTTATGATATCTGAGCTTTGATATATCGAAGTCATCGCCGATACCTGTACCGAGAGCCATAACAACAGGCACAAGCTTTTCGTTGGTGATAACCTTATCAACTCTTGCTTTTTCAACGTTGAGCATTTTACCCCAAAGCGGGAGAATAGCCATATGCTCTCTGTCACGTCCCTCTTTAGCTGAGCCGCCTGCGGAGTCACCCTCGACTATGTAAAGCTCGCAAAGCTCAGGCTTTTTACTTGTACAGTCGGCAAGCTTACCGGGAAGTGAATTGCTTTCAAGAGGAGATTTTCTTCTTGCATTTTCTCTTGCTTTTCTTGCAGCCTCTCTTGCTCTTGACGCATCAAGAGATTTATTGATGAGAGTTTTTGCAACATTCGGGTTTTCCTCAAAATAGGTCATCAGCTTATCATAAAGCATTGATGAAACAAGACCTGTAATATCGGTATTACCAAGCTTACCCTTTGTCTGTCCCTCAAATTGAGCCTCTGTAAGCTTAACTGAAATAACTGCGGTGATACCCTCACGGACATCCTCGCCTGAGAATTTTTTATCGCTGTCCTTGAGAATACCGAACTTCTTGCCGTAATCGTTGAAAACTCTTGTAAGTGCAGTTTTAAAGCCTGTTTCGTGAGTACCGCCGTCGATAGTGTTAATATTGTTTGCAAATGAAAGCAAAGTTTCGTTATATGAATCTGTATAGCAAAGAGCAACCTCGGCACTTCTGTCGCCTTTAGTTGTTGAAAGGTGGATAACCTCATCCTGAATCGGATTAAGTCCTCTGCTCTTATTGATATATTCAACGAAAGATTTAATACCGCCCTCGTAGCAGAAGGTTTCGCCGTAAGGCTCGTCGCCTCTTTTATCGGTGAGAGTGATTGAAAGTCCTGCGTTAAGGAACGCCTGCTCTCTCAAACGGCGGGCAAGTATTTCATAATCGTATGTAGTAGTTTCCTGGAAGATATCTGCGTCGGCCTTAAACCTGATGAGAGTTCCGTGTCCGTCAGCGTCTGCAATAATATGCAAATCGTTTACAGGGTTACCTCTCTCAAAACGCTGACTGTAGATATGTCCGTTCTGTGTAACCTCAACCTCTAACCATTCGGAAAGAGCGTTTACTACAGAGGAGCCAACGCCGTGAAGACCGCCTGATACCTTATAACCCGAGCCGCCGAACTTACCGCCTGCGTGGAGAACAGTAAGAACAACAGTAACGGCAGGCAGACCTGTCTTTTCATTTATACCGGTAGGAATACCACGTCCGTTATCACGTACCTGAATAACATTATCGTCTAAAATGTCGCACTCGATATGAGTACAAACTCCGGCAAGAGCCTCGTCGATAGAGTTATCCACAATTTCGTAAACAAGGTGGTGAAGTCCTCTTGGTCCTGTGGAGCCGATATACATACCGGGACGCTTTCTTACAGCCTCAAGACCCTCCAGCACCTGAATATCCTTGGCGGAATATTCCTCGGTTACTACTGTATCAATGTCTTCTTCTTCTAAATTTGTTTTTATTTCTTCGCTCATTTATTTCTTTCTCCTTTATTTTTCATAAAGTTGTAAGATGATTGATTGTTGTTTAATAAATAATTATCAGCGGGATGTCGAGGACGCCATCCCCTACAAAATATCAACTGCTTGTTGAATAGCTCATCTGCACCTTTTAAGCACAGTTGCGGTATTGAGAGGGCAGATATAGACCTTATTATCTGTAGTGACGATAAAAGATTTTGGCAAATCAAAATTCACATAAACTGTCCGTTTCTCTTTTTCCGCCTTATTAAGATAATCTCGTGTAGCCTTATTGACAGTAGAGGTGTCCATATCAAAAACGCCTAAAATATCTTTAGTATTGACGACAGTATCGCCGCCTAAATGAATATACACCCTAAATCAAACCTCCTGACTGCATATGAAAGGTTTTGCCTTTTTTTAGTCTGAGGATAGTATTTGCGTCACAGCAGGTAATAAAAACCTGCCAATCTTTAATATGATTTAAAATGTAGTCCTGCCGTGATTCGTCAAGCTCACTCATAACATCATCAAGAAGTGCCAATGGCTCCTCGCCTGTCATTTCTTTAAGCAGGCTCGCCTCGGCAAGCTTAAGTGCCAGAACGCAGGAACGCTGCTGACCTTGAGAGCCAAAGCTCCTTGCACTATTGCCATTAATAAGAATTTCCAAATCGTCACGATGAGGACCGACAGTTGTAATTCTGTTTATCAAATCGTTATTTCTGTTTCTTTCCAAAGCAAAAATAAGCTGTTTTTCTATATCCTCCAAAGAAAGCTTTTCATATTCAAAGGTGCCCTTTAAGCGTAAATCAATCTGCTCTCTGCCTTTGGAAAGACCGCTGAAAATATCCTGTGCGTACGGCAGCAGAGCGTCAATATATTTTTTACGCTGGAAGATAATTTTTGCACCGCTGACGGCTAAATTTTTGTCCCAAATGTAGAGCATATCTGCAAGAGACGAATTTTTTGCCGTATCTTTAAGCAGCATATTACGCTGAACAAGACAGCGGTTATATTCTTTGAGCACATTCCTGTAGCCTGACTTCAGCTGACAAAGAGCCGAGTCAACAAAACGCCGTCTTTCTGCAGGACCGTCTTTGACAAGTGAAAGGTGAACAGGGGAAAAAATAACTGCTTTTAGCTCGTCGCCTAACATTGACGCAGACTTCTTTTTAATTCCGTTGAGAGTTGCCTGGCGTCTGCCTTTAATCAAAAGCTCGGCAGTCTGCTGTCTTTCGTTATTTTCAAAATCAATTTTAAGCCGTGAAAATTCGCAGCCAAACCTTACAAGCTCCTTATCCTTAACGCCACGAAAGCTTTTTGCTCCCGTAAAAAGATAAACGGCCTCGATTAAATTTGTTTTGCCCTGTGCATTTTCGCCGTAAATTATATTTACATTATCAAAATCAAGTGACAGCTTTTCTATATTTCTGAAATTTTCAATTTGGGCAGAATTAATTTTCATTTTCTATTTTGTAATCTATTGAAAAAATTGAAACAGTATCGCCGGCGTGAAGCTTTTTACCTCTTGAGGTACATACCTCGCCGTTAACTTTAGTGATTCCGTCCTGAATAAATATTTTAGCCTGACCGCCTGTTTCGGCAATTCCTTTGAATTTAAGAAAAGCGTCAAGCCTGATAAAATCGGTGGAAATCTTAACTGTTTCACTTTGTCTTTTTGCCGCTGTTACCTTAATTTTCATTCTTTAACCTCATTGGAAGAACTAAGAATAAAAAGCTGTCGTCGTTGATAGGCATAACCTTAGTAGGACTTACAGGACCGTTAAGCTCAATTCTTACCTGGTCTGTATCGGCAGCGTGAAGTGCGTCAAGTACAAACTTTGAATTAAAGCCGATTTCAACTCTGTTACCGCTGACATTTGCGTGAGTGTAGTCTACTACTCGTCCTAAGCTTGAAACTGTTGAAACTCTCATTTCGTCAGCGTCAAAAAGGCACCTGATAGGATTTTTCTTGTCATTTTCAATAACAGGAAGTGTTCTTTCAATGCATTTGATAGCGTCATCTGTGTTAATTAAAACAGTAGTTGAGCAGGTTTTCGGAACAGCTGCCTTGTAATCGAGAAAATCGCCGTCAAGAAGTCGGCTGATAATACTGTAATTTTCAATATCAAAAACAATATGTCTTTTGCCGACGCTGATTGAAATATTCTTTTCTGTATCAGTATCAAAGAATTTAATAAGCTCTCTGATAGTTTTTTTCGGCACGATAAAGCTGATATCCTCGCCGTCATATTTAACAGTTTCAGTCCTGATAGCAAGACGATAGCCATCTACACCGATAAGCCTTAACTGATTTAAAGTAAGCTCAAATTTAAGTCCTGTGTGAACAGGCTTTGATGATTCATTATCAGCAACAGCAAAAAGTGTCTGGCTGACCATTCCCTGAAGAACAGACTGATTTAAAAACAGCGGATAACCGCCTGAAACAGACGGAAGCTCCGGATAGTCCTCTGCGTCAATACCTGTAATGCTGTACTGTGACGCACCGCTGATAATAGAAACAGAAGTACCGCTGATATCAAAGGTTACCTTGCCGTCAGGAAGCTTTCTGATAATATCGCTGATAACCTTAGCATTAATTACAATTGCTCCCGGCTCAACAACGCTTGCCTGCAAAGTAGTGTTGATACCTACTTCAAAATCATAGCCTGTCAGACTCAGCGTATCTGAACCGCATTCCATAAGTACACCCTCAATGGTAGGAATAGTAACCTTAGCACTGACTGCTCTTGTAACATTTGAGAGAGCGTCGCTTAACTGTTTGGTATTACAGGAAAATTTCATTTTTTCATTCCTCCGTCTATCAAATATAATCAACTTTTAGTAGTATTATTATAGGCTGTGGAAATTGCGGAAATCGTAAATTTTCGTTTATTCATCGGCAATTTGACAGTCAAGTTTTAAAAAATGAATTGTTTAAAAATTGTTTAGATTGTTAAAAAATATTTTTTTCAACAATGAATGTGGAAAATTTCTTGTGGAAAATGAAAAAAGCTGCGGAAAATTACTGACTGCTTTTTATGTTAGAAATGATGTCATTAACCTGCCTTGCAAGCTTTGAATTTTTTTCAATCTCATCCTCAATCTGGTTGATGTTATACATAACAGTTGAGTGGTGCTTGTGAAATTCCTCGCCGATATCCTCATAGCTCATAGAGGTTACCTTGCGGACAATGTAGAAAGTCATTTTCCTTGCGTGGGAGATATTAGCCTTTTGCACCTTGCCGTAAATATCCTCGGCAGAAACTCCCGTTGTTCTGCTGACCTCGTCAACAATGTTCTGAATTGTAACAGGCAGCGGCTGAGTATCCTCCATAATAACCTTAACTACGCTTTGAGCCAAAGCAATTGTAGGTGTCTGACCGCTGATATCGCAAAGAGCGTAAAGCTTTTTAGTAACGCCCTCAAGCTGACGGATGTTAGATTTAATTTTATCCGCAATATAGCTGACGATAGGGTCCGGAATATCAAAGTTGAGAAGAGTTGCCTTTCTCTTGATAATAGCACATCTTGTTTCGTACTCAGGCGGCTGAATGTCTGCAAGAAGACCGTCCTCAAATCTTGATTTAAGCCTGTCGGTCAAGGACTGAATATCCTTCGGCGGTCTGTCGGAAGTGAGAACAACCTGCTTACCGCTGTAAACAAGAGTGTCAAAGGTGTGGAAAAATTCCTCTTCAGTTGCGTCCTTACCTGCGATAAACTGAATATCATCAATGAGAAGAACGTCAATCTCGTTCCTGAATTTAGCGTGAAATTCGTCGGTGGTTTTATTCTGCAACGCCTGAACAAACTCGTTTGCAAACTGCTCCGCACGAATGTACATAATGTTCATATCAGGAAAATTCTTGTGTACCTCGTGGCAGATTGCGTTAAGTATATGTGTTTTACCGAGACCTGAATTACCATAGATAAAAAGCGGGTTATAGTTTCTGAAATCTGAGCCGTTTGAAAGATTGGAGCCCGGGTCCGACGCTACTGCCTTTGCAGCGGCGTAAACAAATTTGTTACTTGGACCTACTATGAAATTTTCAAAAGTAAACTGCTCGTTTTTATAATCTTCAAGGTGCTTCTGGTCCTGATAAGAAATGTTATATTTAGGATTTTCCTTTTCCTCATCCTTGCAGATGAAATTAACATTTACCTTAAAGCCCATAATATTTTCAAAGGCTTCCTCAAGAAGTGACTGATATTGAGGAACTACAACCTCCATATACATCGGGCGTGGAAAGCACAGCGTAACGGTATTAACCTCAAAGCTCTTAAACTCAATAATTTTTATCCACAGGTTATATGCCGTCTCGGTAACTCTCTCTTTACAGTAGGCTAAAACCGCCTCCCATATGTCGTTAAAAGAGTCCATTTAAACCTCCTTGGTTTTCTTTACTTTTTGTGTATACTTCTTCACTATTTACATATATGTTTTATTATATCATTAAATATTTATTTAATCAATAGTTATTATATAATTTTATATTAATATATATTATATATAGATAGTATTATACATAGATATATAGGCGGATAGATGTTTTATTGCGGGATGTCGAGGACGCCATCCCCTACAAAATTAAAACTACTAACTGCAATAAAGGTGACAAAAATGAAACGAAAACACAGCGACGCAATATCATTAATACTTTTACTAACGGCGGCGGGAATGCTTATCTGCTTTTCGGCAGAGGCGAAAGAGGGAGCGTATAACGGCTATGTGCTGGCACAAAGCACAATAATTCCAAGCCTGACACCGCTTTTAATTATTTTCCTAATAGTAATGAAAACGGGTGCAAAAGACGTTTTAGCCAAAGCCTTGGGGTTTTTATCGCACTATGTGCTTAATCTGCCTTATGTGGTCTTTCCTGCCGTTTTTTTGGGTATGCTGGGAGGTTATCCCACAGGAGCAATGCTCACAGGTGAGCTTTCAGAGGGTGGTGACATTGATAAAAAGCAGGCAAGGAGAATGATGCGTTTTAATTTCTGCGGCGGAGCAGGCTTTATTATTACCGCTGTAGGTACTGCCACCTTAAACAGCCGGCGTGCAGGTGTTATCCTCTTTCTGTCAAACGTAACGGCGTCAATGCTTTTAGGCTTTATCCTGTCCTTTACCGAAAAGCGAACAGAGGAAAAATTCTACTCCAACGGCGAACGATTAGGTTTTGCAGACGCTATGTGTCAGTCCGTCACCAGTGCAGTAGGCTCGGTGCTGAACATTACGGCGTACATAATTTTCTTTTCCGCCTTTTCGGGGATATTCAATATCGGCAAATATCTTATGCCACTTTTGGAAATAACCAACGGCGTCTGCGGTGAAAACCGCTTTTCTCTGCCACTTGTCAGCGGATATCTTGCTTTCGGCGGTCTGTGTATTCATTTACAGCTTTTGCCCTTTATCAGGCAGGCGGATATGAAGCTTTGGGACTTTTGCCTTTTCCGTGGGCTGTCGGCAGCTTTGTCCTATGGCGTGTGCAGAGTTCTGCTTTTGATTTTTCCCCTTGAGCAGGAAGTTTTTAATCAGAGTGCTCAGGCAGTACGGCTTTCAAGCGAAAATGCTCTTTTGTCCTTTCTGCTTATTCTCGGCTGTTTCGTTCTTGTCCTTGATACAAGGAGTAAAAAATCGGTGGTGTGATGAATATTTGAAAATTAAATTCACGGGTCGTCGGGGACGCCGACCCCTACAAAATTACAATTAGCAAATGTATAAAAAATTTTTTATACCCCAAAGGTGAATAAATCACCTGAAAAAAATTTATTTTGCTGAAAAAACAATAAAATATAGCCCTTTGACGCTATAAAAACGCTTATTTGCCCTATGGGTGAAGGGCGTTTTTTTGATGCCCTGAAAAAAAGATAGGAGATGATGAACAGTTGTCACGAAGAAAAAAGATAACGCAAAAGGAGGTCAGCGAGGGCTTAAGGCGGTTAGCCTTTGGAGAAATAACAGACGCAGTATCTCTTCTTTACGAATCCGACGAGGATATTATCAAAATGCTTCCCGGACTTGATTTATTCAACGTCAGCGAAATAAAAAGACCTAAGGGGGGCGGTATGGAGATAAAATTCTTCGACAGGCTCAAGGCACTTGAAAAGCTCAGAGAAATTGCGGTAATGGAAGAGGGCAAGGAGCAGACGTCATTTTTTGACGCTCTTGAAAGTGCATCCTCATCAGTAAATCTTTACGGAGATGATGACGGTGAACAGCTTTAAACCATTTTCAAAAAAACAGCTTGCGGTTTTAACCTGGTGGTGCAAGGGCAGTAAGGTCAGCGATAAAAACGGAATAATCTGCGACGGAGCCGTCAGGTCGGGCAAAACACTTTGTATGAGCATTTCGTTTATATGCTGGGCGTTTTACTATTTCAGCGGTACGTCCTTTGCAATCTGCGGAAAGACTATCGCATCCCTGAGACGAAATGTAATAACACCCCTTTTGCCTGTTTTAAACGAGCTTGGCTTTTCCTACGACTACAAGATAAGCAGAAATGTAATTGAAATTTCAAAGGGAAATATCACAAACAGCTTTTACCTTTTCGGCGGTAGAGATGAATCTTCAGCGTCGCTGATTCAGGGTATGACCTTAGGCGGCGTAATGCTTGACGAGGTGGCTTTGATGCCAAGGAGCTTTGTGGAGCAGGCTCTGGCAAGATGCTCCCTTGAAAATTCAAAATACTTTTTTAACTGCAATCCGGAGCATCCCTATCATTGGTTTTACACCGAGTGGATAAAAAAGCATAACGAGAAAAATGTTTTGTATCTCCACTTCACAATGCAGGATAACCCGTCGCTGTCAAAGGCTGTAATCGAAAGGTACAAAAGTCTTTATTCGGGAGCGTTTTATGAGCGTTTCGTTGAGGGCAAGTGGGTGTGTGCTCAAGGACTTGTATATCCTATGTTTGACTGCCAACGGCACGTTAAGGAGTGCAGGGGTAAAATTACCCGATATTTCCTTTCCTGCGATTACGGCACTGTAAATCCCTTTTCCTTAGGTCTTTGGGGAGAGTGCGGCGGCAAGTGGTACAGGCTTGATGAATATTATCATTCAGGCAGAGATACAGGCATACAGCTAACAGACGAGGAATATTATCAGGAGCTTTGCACTCTGGCAAAAGGCAAAAATATTGAGGCTCTTGTAATTGACCCGTCGGCGGCGTCCTTTATTCAGACTGTTAAGCGTCACGGAAAATACAGAGTAATCAAGGCGGATAACGATGTCCTTTCAGGTATCAACAAGGTTTGCCGAGCCTTAAAGGAAGAGGCCTTTTATATTTCCCCCGGCTGCCGAGACAGTATAAGAGAATTTTCCGTTTACCGATGGGATGACAGCATTAAAAAGGACGCCGTAAAAAAAGAAAATGACCACGCAATGGATGACATACGCTACTTTGTTGCAACTATTATGAAAAGCGACAGAGACGGCAGTTCGGTCTTTTCCGTTGCAATAGAAAGGAACTGAGATATTGGGTTTATTTGAAAAAAGAAAAAAGAAAGCCCCAAGCACCTCGGCGGCCGCCGTTCAAACTGCGGTAAATTCTTCTCACCCTTACAGGTCTCTTGCGTCATATCAGCCCTTGTCGGCAGAAACTGCGGTATACGCCAAGCTTCGAGAGGCAGTACCTATTCTTGACGCGGCATTAAACAAGATAGTCAGGCTTACAGACGGCTTTTCCTTTGAAACAGGCAACGACAGCCTCAACGCTGAAATGAATACATATTTTGAAAATATCAACGTCGGCGGAAATCAAAAGGGCCTTTCGTCTTTTATTTCAAACTATCTTAATCAGCTTCTCACCTTTGGTACTGCCGTTGGCGAAATGGTGGTTGACGGCAGCGGACTTTACGCTCTTTACAACAGCAGTCTGTCAAATATTGAGCTTAAGAGAAACGAAAACGGAATTGATGTAGATTTTTACAACTTCGGCGAAAAGCTGAAATATCCGAATCTTGTGCTTTATTCCGTATTAAACCCGCAGCCTGAACAGCTTTGCGGAACAAGTCTTTTAAGCGGTCTGCCTTTTCTCAGCGATATACTGATGAAAATTTACAACACCATAGGCGAGAATTGGGAGCACGCAGGAAACGTGAGATATGCAGTAATCTGCAAGCCGTCGGAAAATGCTGATTTAACAGACGCGTCTGTTCAGGCGGAAACTGTTGCACAGGCCTGGAAAAGTGCTATGGACTCTTCTTCCGTAAAAGATTTTGTGGCGGTAGGAGATGTGAGCATTAAGGTAATCGGCGGCGACAAGGAAATTCTTGACAGCGAAATACCTGTAAGACAGATTCTTGAACAGCTTGTGGCAAAAACAGGCATACCGCCCTTTATGTTAGGACTTAGCTGGTCTTCAACAGAGAGAATGAGCACTCAGCAGGCAGATATTCTCACCACCGAGCTGGAGGCTTACAGGCGAATTTTAACGCCGGTTATAACTAAAATCGGCAATATGTATCTTGCCTTGTCAGGACGAAGCTGTGACCTTAAGGTAAATTGGGATGAAATCACACTTCAGGACGAAAAGGATTCGGCTCAAGCAGAGCTTTATCTTGCACAGGCAGAAAAAATTAAAAGGGAGGCCGAGATGTGACAGAGAATTTTAAAGAGGGCTTTACGGTAAAAAGTGTTGAGCTGACAGATGATGAGCTTGAAAAGATAAACAGCTTCACACGCAGTCCCTTTACGGCGGACAGGCTTTACGCTTTTAACGTAACTCTCTGCAACAACGATATTGACAGAGACAACGAGAAGTTCGATTTGTCAGCACTTAACGCACTTGCACCGATGTTTATCGGCAGGACAGGTATCAAGGACCACTCAATGAAGTCCGATGACCAGACGGCACGAATTTACGATACGTGGGTAGAAAAGCAGGAGGGCAGAAAAACTGCCGACGGCGAAGATTACTACTGCCTTAAGGCTAAAGCGTATATGGTGAGAAGTGATGAAAACCAGCCCTTTATCACCGCACTTGAGGCAGGAATTAAAAAGGAGGTTTCCGTTTCCTGCTCAATGGGAAAGAGTATCTGCTCTGTTTGCGGTGAGGATAAAAGAGCTCACAGGTGCGAGCATATTCCGGGTAAGGTCTACAATGGCAAAAAGGCATTTGTCATACTGACCGACCCACAGGTCGCCTACGAATTCAGCTTTGTAGCTGTACCGGCACAAAGAGAGGCAGGCGTTACTAAAAACTATAAAATTACAGAAAAGGAAGCTTTGGATATGGAAAGCATTATGAAAACACTCAAGAGCTGTACCGACAGCGTTGTGCTTACAAAGGCTCAGGCTGAAAGTGCAGTTGAATATATTGAAAGCCTTGAGGATAACGCAAAGCTCGGCTGCGAGTACAAAAAGAGCCTTACCGACGAGGTGGTAAGACTTTGTGCCGTTGTAATGCCTGATATGGATATTGAAACCTTTAAGGGTGTTGCACAGGTAATGACTGCCAAGGAGCTACAGTCATTCAAAAAGGCTTTCTCAAAAACAAATTACGAAAAGTCTGCCGCTCGACAGATTAAAGACGGCAGCGGCGAAAACAAGCAGTTAAATCAGTTTAAGCTTTGATTTAACAAATTAAATTTAGGAGGAATTTATTTATGTCATACGACAGCATTAAACTTGAAAGAGGCTTTTACAGCACAGAAAAATCATTCACTCAGACACTTGAGGACCTTGACCCGTCGGAAAACTACAAGGGAACAGCCCTTGAGGGACTTGACGCCTTTGAGCGTCAGCTTAAGAGATTTGACATTAAGGTAACAGGTCAGGACTCCGATACTGTATCAAAGTTTTTCAAAACCACAGACGCGGCAGTCCTTTTCCCCGAGTACCTTTCAAGAGCGGTAAACGCAGGTATTCTCGGCAACGACAAGGTTGAAAGCATTATTGCCACCACCACAAAGATTGACTCTCTGGACTACCGCTCAATCAAGCTTGACGAGAGCGTTGATAAGTTTTATCCGGAGGAGGTAGGCGAAGGCAACCCTATTCCTGAGCTTGCAATCACAGCCGACAGCAGCCTTACAGAGCTTAAGAAGTTCGGCAAGATGATTTCTGCAAGCTATGAGGCTATCAAGTTCCAGAAGCTTGATATTTTCTCACTTACTCTCAGACGAATCGGCGAGAGCATTTCAAACTGTATGTTCAACGAGGCAATCAGTGCAATTCCTTTTGAGAAGTGCGAAACTGTAACAGCCACAGGCACAGAGTTTACATATGAGGACTTTGTAAAGCTTTGGCTTTCATTCGGTCAGTACGAGATGTCAACTATCATCTGCAACAAAAACGTGGCAAGACAGCTTCTTCTTATGCCTGAATTCCGTGACGCAAACGCAGGTCTTGACTTCCACGGAACAGGCAAGCTTATCACTCCTTTCGGAGCAGAAATCATTTGCTTTGAGGAGCTTGCAGATAATGACGTTATCGGTCTTGACAAGCGTTACGCTATTGAAAGAGTAATTGCCAGCGATATTACAACCGACTATGACAAGGTTATCGACAAGCAGCTTGAAAGAGCAACAATTTCTACTATCGTAGGCTTTTCACCGATTTTAAACGGTGCAGTAAAGCATCTCCAGATAGCATAAGAGGTGAAGTAGGATGACTGATTATTCTGCGGTAACTGCCGAGCTGAAAATATTGTCTGCCTTAGATGATGAGGAGCTGGAGCAGTACAAAATTCTTGTTGAAAATATCTGCTCCTCTGTTTCCGCTCAGCTGAAAAGTGACAGCGTTGAAAATGACAGCCGTGTAATTCATCTTGCTGCCTGCAAAAGCTATTATCAGATTTTGCTTTTAAATCAGTCAGAAAACCTTACATCCTTTAAGGCAGGGGACATCACATATTCTATGTCCTCTGCCACTGTAGACTGTGCAAAGGTGTTGTATGAGCAGGCTCTCGGCGACTGCCTGGAGCTTTTCAAGGAGGAGCCCAAAAGCGACGCCTTTGCTTTTAAGGCGGTGTAATATGGTAAACAAAAAACTGATTAAAAGACAGCTTGAAAGGATAGGCAACAGCGTTTATCTCAAGGACGGCAGCTGGAATTCCACACCATACAAGGCGTATATCTACCCTCTCTGGAGAAGAAAAAGCTCGGCATTTGAGCCGGCGTACACCGAGGTGGGTACTAACAGCAGAGAATATTATCTCTATATCGGTCCTTATGACCACGATATTACCACGCTGTCCGATATGGGCAAAACTGTATTTGACGGCAATGAATTTACATTTACAAGACGTGACTCTGTAAAAATTGACAACGAGATTATTTATTTTACAGGTATTCTTAAAAAGCTGAAGGAGAACGAGTATGCTGAATATTAAAACACTTTTGGATGATTTTGTTACTATGGTAAGGGAAAGCGGAGAGCTTGAGGGCGTAAAGCTTATAAGTGCCTATCCTTTTACTGCAAGACCTACAATGCTCAAGGAAAATCTTGTGGCGGTTGGCATTTCCGACATCAGCCTGAACGCTTGTCATATCGGTTTCAGGGAAAGTGCAGGAGACGTGAAGATTTTCGCCGATATTTTTGTTCCGTTAGAAGAGGACAGCAGACAGGCGTCGAAAATTTTTACCAAGCTTTGTATCGCATTGAAAAGTATGAATATTACTGCCATAAGTGCCGAGAGAATTGTGGCGTCTAAAGAGGCAGGAGCATATGTGATGAAAACAGAGTTTACTTTCAGGGACGAGATTTTGTTTGGAGGTGAAGGCGGTGAATGACGAAATGGAATATGCAGAGGCTCTCAGCGAGCTTATCAGGCTTGACAGAAAGCGTTATGACGGCTCCGCCATGGAATAATGGCAGAAAATAATAACATTAAGCTGAAGTTCGGCGGCTTTGAATTTCCCTCAAATCCCGATGAAATCAAAGCAGAGCTTTCATCAAGAGTAAGCCACAGCCCGCTTATTAACGGCCTCAGCGTAACAGAAAAGACGGCAGAGGAGCCGTCGGTTATAAAAGGAAAAGGCGTGTTTTATGAAAGCGACGCAGAGGAATACTGCACAAGGCTTTCACACCTGATGAGGAAAAAGGCATCAAGCTGGCTTTTCTGCCCCGGAATTTACCCTATGAAGGCGTACCTTTCTGACTTTTCATACTGCCTTAAAAGTACAGGCGGTATCAGCTACAGCTTTACCTTTACAGAGGACTGCGGTGACACCTTGACTGAAAGGAGCTTTCTTTTTACAGAGGCTTTAGAGGGCGAAAACGCCTTTGACGTTGCAGGCAGATGCGGTGTATCAGTAAATGACATAATGACGCTTAACGATATTGCAACGCCTTTTGATATTACACAGGGCAGGAGGATAAAAATACGTGAAAATAGTAATGACTGACATTGACGGCAGTACCCTCTGCCCAAAAAATATTACTCACCTGACAATGACGGACACGGCAGACGCCGCCTGCTCGTCTGTGGCTCTTAAATTCAAGGACAAGGAAAGAATAGGCGAAATAAATTCAGTAAAGGTTTATGACGGCGACAAGGCAGTATTCTGCGGTTTTTGCGACTGCCAGAGGGTAACGGCAGACGGCGACGGCTTTGAGTGCTATATATACGCACGCTCCTCTGCCTGCCTTTTGGTGGACAGTCAGGCAAAGCCCTTTACCTTTAACTGTCCGTCGGCTCGTCAGCTTTGGTGCGAATATGCAAAGGCCTTGGGTTTTTCATACAGCCTGCCCGAATATTACTGCAAGGAGAAGTATGAAATATCCTCAGGCACCTCCTGCTTCGGTGCAATCAACAATTTTGTTACGGCACTTTCAGGCAGTGAGATTTATATAAACGCCCAAAATGAGCTTTGCCTGCGTCAGGAAAGTCAGGATATTAAGAGCCTTTCAAAATACGATATAATTTCCGCCTCCTCGGTGATAAACAGAAGTGAGCCCATTTCAAAAATCAGCTTCAGGCGAGAGCAGGATAACGGCTACAACGCTCATATGGAGTCGGGCTTTGTGATTGATAAAGGTATCAGCCGTGAAAGGTTTGTAAACTTAAATTCCGTGGCGTCCTGGCAGCGAGACAATACTGTTTACCGCAGGCTTAAGGGCTATACTCAAAGCTATATGCTTTTAGAGGTGACAGTTGCAGGACATATAGACGAGGAGCTTTATCAGCGTTACAGCTTTCACGGCGACATAGGCGATTTTGACGATTACATTCTCACAGAGAAAAAGTACACCTTTGACGGCTCACGAGAACGCACAAGGCTCACCCTGAGAAAATCTATTGATATAGGAGATGTGATGTATGTGGATTAGCAAGCAGACAGTAAACGGCGGCGACAAGGCTGCCGTTGAAAGCGGTAAGGTCACTCTCAACGATAACGGACACCTTGAGGCAGTTTCCACAGGAGCACAGAGAAGTGTTAAGGTTTATGCACCCTACGGCTACTCTTTTTCAGCTCCCAAGGGAAGTGAACTGCTGATGACGAGAAATGCAGGAGAACAGGTGTCCTTTGCCTGTGAAATGGAAAGTGCAGACACCAAAGAGGGCGAAATAAAAATAACTGCCTCGTCAGGAGCGTATATACACCTGAAAAACGACGGCAGCGTAATAATCAACGGACTTAAAATCAACAGTAAAGGAGAAATAGTATGACAACGGACAATGAAACTGCAAAGAGCAGTATTACCGCTGATGAATGTGATGAAATCAGCAAGCTCCTTTCCGACTGTCTTTATTCTCTGTACTGCCCCAGAGGAAAATTTTATCCCAAAAAGGACTACGGCAGTTTAATCAGGCTTTGCCAAAGCGAAAACGAAATGTACCTTTTGGCTTATGCAAGACAGGCACTATCAGCCTTTGACGGCGTGTATGTTAAAAGCGTGGCGGTGGAAAAGGGCAATTTTGTTTTTACACTTCTTATAAACGAACAGGAAAGGACGGTGACCCTCACTTATGAGGCTGACATATGAAGATATTGAAAGCAACATAAAAAGTGCTTATTTTGAGAAAAACGGCTCCAACGCCGACAAAAATTCCGTTGAGGAAAAGATTATGGAGGCTGTTTGTGCCGAGCTTTACGGCTTGTCCTGCTACGGCGACTACATAATGAAGCAGTCCTTTGTGCAGACCGCCACGGGAGAATATCTTGACCTTTTAGGTGAAATGAGAGACTGCAAAAGAAAAACTGCCTCCAAGGCCTACGGCACGTTGAGGTTTTATAATTCTCAGCCTGCCGAGGAGGATATACCGATTAAGGCAGGAACAATCTGCTGTATTGCGGACAAGCCATATATTCAGTTTGTAACTACTGAGGACGGCGTGATTTCGTCAGGCGAAAGCAGTACACAGATAAAAGCAGAGGCTCTTGACGTATCGGAAAAATACAACGCTTTAGCAGGAGAAATTACAGTTATGGTAAACGCTCCCGTCAAGGTTGAAAGCGTTACAAACGACGCAGATTTTTTGGGCGGAAATGATGAGGAGACCGATTACTCTTACCGAGAGAGAATTATACAAAACTACACCATTCCCGCAACAGGAACGGGAAAGAAAACTATCGAAAACAAAATTAATGCTCTTGATTATGTTGCCGACTGCAAAATTCTCAACACCTCTGCTCCCGGAACGGTCAAGGCGGTAGTTGCCGTAAATGACGACGAAGAAATCACCTCGGACAGAGGCTTTGAAATCAGGGACTGTTTCGGCTTTCTTGATATGGTGGGAGCAACTCTTGAAATTTCTCAGCCAAAGGTGGTAGGCCTTAATATCAGAATGAACCTGATTCTTTCAAACAAGCTTGACGGCGAGGAGATTGTTAAGCTTGCACAGGATGAGGCAAAGGCAGTTTTCAGCGGAAAGAAAATCGGCACCTCTGTTTCTGTTTCAAGGATAACAAAGGAGCTTTTGAAAAACGATTATATCAAGGACGTAAGCGTCTTTTGCAGCAACATAGTAAACGGAGTATTCGTCTGTCCCGATGACGCTTATCTGAAGCTTTTAGACATAAGGGTGGATTGCTATTATGAGTTATGATATTTACAGCAGGCTTTTCGCTCTTATGAGCCAAGCTGTGCCTGATTTGGAAAACAGCAGTACAGACAGCCTGATTTATGCCTGCTCGTCAGGTATTCAGGCGGTGAAAGAGTATTTTGACGAAGTAAAAGCCGAGCAGTATCTTGACACAATGTCAGTTGATATGCTTGATAAATACTGCACTATATTGGATATTTATTACGACCTACCCGATAAAAAGAAAAAGGAAGAAATAAAAGAAAAGCTTTCCGCAGGATATACAGAGTTTGAGTGCGGTGATTTTGTAGATAAATATAAATCTATGGTCACAAGCGGTTATGTGGTGGCAGATAATTTTGAGCTCAAGCTTTATAATCTTAAAATGACAAATCTGGTTACCACAGCAGAGGTTATGAAAATGCTTGACTATTATCTTCCTCCTTTTGTTATTCCAAAAGGCAACGGCAGCGGGCTGACCTTTGAGGAGCTTGACGGACTTGACAGAAACTTTCATATGCTTGACGAAATGGAAATGCCCTATTCGGTATTTGAAACTATAAAATTGTAAGGAGATTTTTTATGAGCAGTACAGATAAAACAGCAAACCTCAGCCTCAATCAGTGGGTGGCATCTGACAGACCCAAGAGAGAGGACTTTAACTACGATAACGAGCTTATCGACAGAGCTTTTACAAATCACAACAATGACGAAGTACGCCATATTACCGCCGAGGAAAGAGAGGCCTGGAACAACGGCGTGTACTTGGGTATGTATTTCGGCGACGACCAGACAGAAAGGCGAATTGAAACAGGCTGTCCCTTTGAGCCGGTTTTCGTTGTTGTGTTCGGTGCGTCACGTCCTTTGAGCTTTTGCGATTACAACAGTCAGAAAAAGTATAATTTCATCGGCTTGGCGTCACCGGTTTCTTCCACAATAAATATTGCCGTTGAAGATGGCGGTGCCACTCTTGTGGTAAATCAGGACCTGTGTACGTCTTACAAAGATGAATATACCTGCCTGAATCAGCTTGGCGTGGCGTATACGTATATTATGTTTAGGTAATTTGTCGGTCTAAATTGTTGTTTAGCAAAGGTGTGTAGCTGATATTTCGTAGGGGTCGGCGTCCTCGACGGTTCGTTTGCGACCACTTCCGGTGGAAGAAAAAGGGAGCAAAAAGAACTTAGTAGCGGTCAAAATTTGCCTGCGATATGAGCAGACAGCAAATTTTGGGAACCGCCCTGCGAGA
>JAQXUH010000050.1 GCA_029219885.1 Eubacteriales bacterium
CGAAGAAGATATGATGAAAGTCAGAAACCTTGGCAGAAAGTCACTTGATGAGGTCGTAGCAAAGCTCGGCTCTCTCGGTTTCGGACTTAGCAAGGAAGAAGACTAAAGGAGGGAATTTCAATGCCAGGAAGCAGAAAGTTAGGCCGTCCTACTGACCATAGAAAAGCTATGCTCAGAGGTATGGTAACTTATCTTTTAGAAAACGGCAAGATTGAAACTACCGTTACAAGAGCAAAGGAAGTTCGTGCTATGACAGAGAAGATGATTACTCTCGGCAAGAACGACACACTTCATTCAAGAAGACAGGCTCTTTCTTATGTAACTAAGGAAGACGTTGTTAAGAAGCTTTTTGACGAAGTTGCTCCTAAGTATGCTGACAGAAACGGCGGTTATTGCCGTATTATCAAAACAGGTCCTCGTCGTGGTGACGCAGCAGAGATGTGTATCATCGAGCTTGTTTAAGATAATACAATTATAAATGTAGAAGGACAGTCATTCAAATGACTGTCCTTTTTTGTCGGTCTGAATTGATAAACTCTTTTATATAATCAAAAAAGGCAGTCTGTGTGACTGCCTTTTGCTTGCGTCGATTTAATCATCAGACTTTTTAGCAAAGATAATGAATTTACTGAAAATGTAATTGAGAATTACTACAATCACCTGAAGTATCAGCTTTACTATCATATTTCCGCCGATTGTCAAAGAAAAAATGCTGATACTGAGCCTATCCAGAGAAAGCAGGTCAATCATTGTCCAAAGTCCTGCTTCCTCAACACCTAAGCTGAAAAGCCTTGCACCTAAAAAGCCTGCAATCTCCTTTAAAAGAACATTAGGCTTCATACTTTTGGACTCAAAAACCCACAGCTTATTGGTGATATATGCGAAAATTACCGCCAGCACCCAACTGATTATGTTAGTCAGCAGGTACATTTTACTGCCGAGAACAGAGTCAAAAATCTTGAAGCTGACAAGATTAACTACTGTAGTGAGTACGCCGAAAAAGACATAGCTGATTATTTCTTTATATTTCAAAAAAAGCCTTTTAATCATACGCTCACTCCGTCGGCAAGAATTTGTTGTACCTATATTATATATCCTCTGCCGCCGAAATACAACACCTCAAATTATTTGCCTTTAAGCAGCGGTGAAATAGGTTTGTAAATCACAAGAGAAACGGCAACGCTGACAAGTGCTTTAACCAACGTAAAAGGTACGTTAAATACAAGAAGTGCCTGTGCAATATTTTTTACACTTGGAAGGAGCACCTGATACATATCGAGTATTGCTTCCTCAGGAAAGCCGAGAATTGAATAATACATAGGATAGATAACGAAATAGTTACAGGGCAGGCTGACAACCGCCATAGCAACTGCACCGCAGACGCCTGCTATAATTGCGTTGCCTTTAGTCTTTTTGTGCCTGTAAATAAGTCCTGCAACAAGGGCAAAAACTGCACCTAAAATGAAATTAGACAGCTCGCCTACAAAACCGCTTTGGCTGACTGCCATATGAATGAGGTTTTTGAACAGAGCAATCAGCACGCCTGCCAACGGACCATATGCGAATGCACCGATTAGTTCAGGTAAATCGGAAAAATCCAGCTTGATAAAGCTTGGCATTATGGGCACGGAAATTTCAATGTACTGCAAAACTACAGCCACCGCCGTCAGCATTGCCGTTCCTGTAATCAGACGTACCTTGTTGTTTTTACTTTTGTTTGTGTTTGACATTTCTTTCTCCTTTTTGGGCAAAAGAGAAGCCCTGATACAAATCGTACCAGGGCATAAATGCTTTGACCGAGGGATAAATATTTTTATCCCAAAACATTTTCTCTCATCCGGACTTTAACCGTCGGTTACGGAATTGCACCGTATCAGCCGCAGAACTTACTGCGGGTCGTGGACTTTACCACCGGTGAGGAATTTCACCTCGCCCTGAAAATATTTTTACAGATTTAATCTGCAATATCTATTATATGCTTTATCTCTGTTTTGTCAATAGTATTTATAAAACTTATTAACCATTAAGGATAGCAAAGTTTTCCTTATTGCACTTATAAAGATTTTGGTAAACCTTAAAGTTCTTGTCGTAAACTTCCTTAACCTCTCTGTTTGGATGATAAACCTTTTCAACAGGAATAAGCTTTTTAACGTCTTTCATTGTAGGAATAATTCCCATACCAACTGCAATACAAGCCGCAGCACCTACCGCACCGATATTCTGCGGAGACTCAACAACAAGTACATCTCTCTGAAGAATATCTGCAAGTATCTGGCAGGTAGTAGCACCGAGAGCACCGCCGCCGCAGAAACGAACTACCTTAGAAGTCTTAACCTTTTTCTCCTGTCTTTCAAGCATCCATCTCATATGGAAACAGATACCCTCAACAACGGCACGGATAAGCTCTGTTTTGCCTGTTTCAAGCTTGATGTTAAAGAACATACCGGCAGCATTAGGGTCTTCAAAAGGACAGCGGTTGCCGTGAAGCCAAGGAGTAAAGATAACGCCGTTTGAACCCGCAGGAGCAGTATCAATAACCTCTTCAAGATAATCGTAAAGGTTAAATTCAATCTGCTCAAGGCTGTCAGTAGCGTTGCCGTATTTCTTAAGGAATACGCCGATTTCGTCAAGTGCAAGGTGGTCTTTTACCCAACCTACACATTTGTTAGATGTTTCAAGCTCGCCGAAATAGTTGTATGATTCAGGGTCAGCACCGACGATAGCTGCCATCATTGCGTTTGCGTCAACAGTTTGCTCTGCACAAACAGTTCCTACCCAACCTGAAGTTCCTGAATAAATATGAGTGTCACCGTTTTCAACAGCACCTGCACCTACGCCGATAAGAGAAGCGTCACCGCCGCCGCCGTAAACAGCTGTTCCCGGTGCAAGTCCAAGCTCCTTAGCAGCAGATTCGGTTACTTCGCCGACTTTTTCAGTACACTTTTTGATAACAGGAAGATGCTCAATATTTACACCTACCATATCACAGATAGGCTTGCACCAACCCTCGTGACCTTTTCTTGTATCGTAAAGGAGAGTAGCAAATGCTGAGTCTGTTGTCATAACAAATTCACCGCTGGCACGGCAGATAAGATATTCCTTAATGTCAAGCCACTTGTAAATCTTTTTGAAATTCTCAGGCTCGTGAGCCTCAACCCACTTGTACTTCCAAATAGGGTCCTTAACAGATGAAGATACAGCACCTGTATATCTTAAGTATTTGAGAAGCTTTGTAACCTCGGCACCTGCAATCTGGAAACCGTGAGCAATACCCTTTTTAATTTCTTCTCTGGCTCTTTGGTCCATATATGTCATAGGTCTGCGGATACAGTTTCCTTCCTTGTCAACAAGGACAAGTCCCTGCATAGCTGAACAGAAGCTGATACCCTCAATCTGCTCTTTCTTAACAGTGGGTACCTTTTCAAAAACTGTTCTTGTGGTTGAGCACATTGCAGCCCACCATTCGTCAGCGTCCTGCTCTGCACCACCCTTGACACCTGTTTCATCGTCTACGTAAAGACCGTAGCCTGCCGTTGCCGAGCCGAGAATTTTCATAGACTCATCAATTTCAATGAGGCAGGTTTTGATTCCCGTAGTTCCGATGTCATAAGTGATTACGTATTTTTTCATAATCAGTCCTCCATAACCGATGCCAAGAAGCTTGCAGGTGCAAAGCTTTAAAACATCTTTGTAATATTTAAAATAAAATTGATTTTGAAAATTATTATTCCTTTTCAAATGTAAACGCAGATTCAATAAACTTAAGAAGCTGAGTTACAATTTCTTCGTCATCTGCCTCGTTTACATCAATTCCTGTGTAAATCTTAAATCTTTCTTTATAGTAGTCACAGGTGTAAGAGAAAAGGAGAGATGTCAGCAGATTGTCAAGGAAAAAAGAGTAAAGTCCGGGGTCAAGGTCGCCTCTGACGTCGTTTTTGTCCAGAGCCTGTTTAATTGAGGTGTTGTAAATGTAGCTTCGCTTGCTTTCAATTTCCTCAACAATTTCCTTTGCTCGCTTGGAGTCTCTTTCCGCTGTAATTTCATTATACATTTTGATGTAGTTGGAATTCTGCTTTGAGTGTCTGACCATAGTCCTGATTAGCTTTTCAGCCTTGATAAGAAGCTTGTCGTCGCTGTCCATAATGTCATAGAGTGCGTCCTCAAGAACTTTCATTCCTCTTTGCAGACAGGTGATAAATAAATCTTCCTTGGTGGAAAAGTATTTATACATAAGTCCTATGGATATTCCTGCTTTTTTTGCTATTATATTTACGTTAGCATTTTCGTAGCCTTTTGACGCAAATTCGTCTATGCCCACCTCGAGAATAATGTTTTTTCTGTCCTCGTCGGCACGCTCAAAAGCTTCTTTGTAGTAATGCTTTTCTGCCATATTTTTTAATTTTGTAGCGTTGCACAAAACATACTAAATCGATTTGTGCAAAACTCACAAATCTCCCTCTCTTTTTCTTATCCTTTCAAAAATAATCAAGTCTTTTTTTAGATATATTAACATTATTCTAACATTTTTGCAACAAGTACAACAATATTTTCAAATATTTTCATTTGACAAATCGTAAAAAAGTGGTATACTTAAAGTGTAAATTATGTGAGTAACGGCTCACACCTTTAAAGTGAGCGGCCACTCACGCCAAATATTACCTAAGGGGGATTTTAAAATGGATACAAGATTTGCTATTACTGAGTATCCTGATGCAGCAGCGCTTACAGCTCAGCTTGACGCTCTCATCAAAAAGCCAATCTATTCAATCAATCGTGCAGCTCTTAAAGAATACGAAGAAGAGTATTTTGAAAAGAAGTGTGCAAAATCAAAGGAAATGATTACCGAGGCTAAGCAGGTTATTCCTGGCGGTGTTCAGCATAACCTTGCATTTAACTATCCTTTCCCAATCGTTATGACAAAGGCTAAGGGCAATAAGCTTTATGATATCGACGGAAATGAGTATTTCGATTTCCTTCAGGCAGGCGGTCCTACAATTATCGGCTCAAACGACGATGTTGTTAAGGAAAAGGTTAAGGAGCTTCTTGATGACTGCGGTCCTTCAACAGGTCTTTTCCATCCTTATGAGTATAAGCTTGCTAAGAAAATCAGCGAGTGTGTTCCTTCAGTAGAAATGTTCCGTATGCTCGGTTCAGGTACTGAGGCTTGTATGTGTGCTGTTCGTGTTGCTCGTCTTGCAACAGGCCATAAGAACATCATTAAGATGGGCGGTGCTTACCACGGTTGGTCAGACCAGCTTGCTTGGGGTATGCGTGTTCCTGGTACACTTAATATGCAGTCACACGGCGTTCCTATGTTCGTATTTAAGCATACACAGGAATTCTTCCCTAACGACCTTAAGAGCCTTGAGAAGAAGCTTATCATCAACAAGTTCCGTGGCGGTACAGCTGCTGTATTCATTGAGCCATGCGGACCTGAGTCAGCTACTCGTCCTGTTGATAAGGACTTCCCTAAGGGCGTTCAGGCTCTCTGCCGTAAGTACGGTGCTCTCCTTGTTTGTGATGAGGTTGTTACCGGCTTCCGTATCGGTCTTTCAGGTGCTCAGGGCTACTATGGTATTGACCCTGATATCACAATCTTCGGTAAGATTATCGCTGGCGGTTATCCTGGTGCAGGCGGAATCGGCGGCCACAAGGAAGTTATGAAGTATCTTGGTGCAGGTCTTGATAAGGCTGAGGGCAAGAAGATTCACAAGGCTATGTGCGGCGGTACAATGGCTGCTACACCTATCTCTTGCTGTGCAGGTTATACAGTAATCTGCGAGATTGAAAAGAGAAACGCTTGTCAGGTTGCAGGTCAGATGGCAGACAGACTTGTTAAGGGTATTAACGAGTCAATCAAGAAGTATGACCTTCCATTCGTTTGCTACAATATCGGTTCAATCTGTCAGTTACATACAGTTGCTACAATGCACTTCAAGGTTGATTGGAAGAGACCTTGGACTATTCCTAACACTCTTAAGCAGACCAGCATCCGTCAGACAGAGATGCAGTATATGGGTGCTGCTTATATGGCAGAAGGTCTTGTTACTCTTGCAGGCTCACGTCTTTATACTTCAAGTGCTTATACTGAAGAGGATATCGACGAATGCATTAAGCGTTTTGACAAAGTACTTTCAAAGTGCGAGAAGATTGATTACTAATTTTCAAATTCTTCAGGGAGCGATTTTTGTCGCTCCCTTTAGACCTATTTAATATATTTTAAGGAGAAAGTTTATGGCTTACGAAGTTGAGGAAGCTAAAAGATTAGTTGTTGAAGCAGGCAAAAAGCTTCTTGAAACCGGTCTTATTGCACGTACTTGGGGTAATGTTTCTGCAAGAATCAGCGAAACACAGTTTGTAATTACTCCGTCAGGTCGTGCTTATGATACACTTACACCTGATGAGGTCGTTGTTGTAAATATTGATGACTGCTCCCACGAGGGTGACATTAAGCCTTCATCCGAAAAGGGTATCCACGCAGACGCATACAAGCATCATCCGCTTGTTAATTTTGTTATCCACACTCACCAGAAGGCTGCTACTATCGTCAGCATTACAGGTATGGAAATCAGAAATGTATATAACGAATTCAAGCCTGTTCTCGGTGATTACGTTCCTGTTGCAGATTATGCTATGTCAACTACAACTCCTCTTCGTAAAAACGTTGAGAGATGTATGATGATGAATCCAAGCTGCCGTGCATTTATGCTTAAGCATCACGGTACTCTTTGCTTGGGTGACAGCTTTGAAGGTGCTTTTGAGGTTGCTGACGCTCTTGAAAAGTGCTGTGAAAAGGTTATTAAGGACAACTATCTTCGCCATTCTTGGGCTAAGGAATATTCTGCTGAGGGCAGAAGAAATTACTTCCTTAAGCAAGAGGACGCAGGTGAAATGCCTGAAACTATCTGCGATTTAGGCAGCTCTGTAAGAAACGGAAACGTGTTCACTCTTACATATGATGGCGGCAAGAAGATTGATGTTGATATGGCATCAGGCCTTGGTGTAAACGGTATTGCTCCTAAATGTGCAAAAATTCATAAGGCTATTTATGAGTCTGAAAGCTGCACAATGATTAAGCATCTTACAGCTCCTGACGTTGTAGCTGTTTCCTGCTTAGGCGAGAAAATGCTTCCTATGATTGATGACTTTGCACAGATTGTTGGCGTTGATGTTAAGTGCTGTCCTTGGATTGACGGAGATACTGATGAGTGTGCTGCTGAAATCGGCAAGGCAATCGGCGACAGAAACGCTGTTCTTATTCAGGGCAACGGTGCTCTCGTTACAGGCAACAATGACGGCGATATGCAGGCTCTTGAGCTTATTATGGATAAGGGCTGTGAGGCTCAGGTTGATGTTACAATCTTTAACCGTCCTCACTATGTTCCAAAGGCAGAATGCTTCCTTATGAGAACAGTTTATCTTGCTAAGTATTCAAAGCAAATCAGCAAATAATTTTATAATTTTCAGAACTGCGGGGTTTATGCCTTGCAGTTCTTTTTTTGCGTGAATTTCAAAAAAGCAAAACACCTCATTTTCGCATACAATAAAGTATATAATGAAATGAGGTATGCTGATGAACAGTTTATATATAAAGGTGGGCTCTGTAACAAATGCTCAGAGAGCACAGCGTCTATTACGCTCAAAAGGTTACAGGGCACAGATTAAAAGAATAGAAAATCCATCTCCCTCCGACGGCTGCGGTTATGCGGTTTTGGTGAAAGCTAATGATGATGCTCCGCTTGAAATTCTCTCATCAGGCGGCATTGAGATAAAAGGAGTGGAGAAAAGATGATTTACCTTGACAACAGTGCAACTACAAATCCAAAGCCTAAAATTGTAATAAGCAAAGCAAATACCGCTATGATAAAGAATAGCTTTAACAGCGGCAGAGGCGGATATAAGGCGTCTATTGATACGGCGGGACAAATTTATAACGTGCGTGAAAAGGCGGGTAAGCTTTTAGGCTTTGATGCTAATCGTATATGCTTTACCCAAAACTGCACCTACGCTTTGAATATGGCGATTAAAGGAAGTATTAAAAGCGGTGACCACGTTATAATTTCAAATCTTGAGCATAATGCCGTGGCAAGACCGATTTACAAGCTCGCTCTTGACAAAACAATCGAATACAATACTGCCAAGTTCAGCTACGATAAAGATGAGTGTGTCAATAATTTTAAAAGGCTTATCAGACCTGAAACGTCGCTGATTGTGTGTATGCACGCATCAAATGTGTTCGGCTGTCTTTTCCCAATAAAAGAAATAGGACAGCTTGCAAAGGATAACGATATACGGTTTATCGTCGACGGAGCTCAAACGGCAGGAGTTTTAGATATTGACAGAACGAGAGATAATATAGATATTCTCTGTGCTCCGGGACACAAGGGACTTTACGGACCGATGGGAACAGGAATTTTAGCCGTAGGCGAGGATATTAACCTTGATACTGTTGTTGAGGGCGGAACAGGCTCTCTTTCAACTCAGCTTTCTCAGCCTGATTTTTTACCTGACAGGTTAGAAAGCGGTACCCTTAACAACAGCGGTATAATCGCATTAGGTGCCGGCATTGATTTTGTACAGCATTACGGCACGGAAAAAATATACAGTCACGAAAGTGCACTGATTAATTATATTCACGGCGAGCTTGAAAAAAACAGTAACGTCAAGCTTTATACACCGAAGATAAAAGATTATAACTGCGTGCCGATTTTGTCCTTTAATTACGGCGACTATTCGTCGGAAAAAACTGCGTCTTTATTGGCACAAAAGGGAATTGCCGTCAGAGCAGGATATCATTGTGCTCCTCTTGCCCATAATGCTTTTTCCACAAGCGACAGAGGAACAGTCCGTGTAAGTCCGTCTGTTTTTACTACTCAAAGGGAATGTGAAATTTTTATAAACTATTTAAAAAAACTGTGATATCTACTTTATTTATTCTTTTTAATGTGATAAAATGATAAACAGAAATGGCTAAAAGCTTTTATTAAAGGACAGTATAAATTATGCTTGAACAGATAAGAGATACTTTCAATAGAATATTGAGCGTTTTTTCTACCTTTGGCTTTACAGATTTTCTTGATATTGTGGTAGTTGCAGTTATTATTTATATCTGCGTGCGTATTATCAGAGAAACGAGAGCAATGCAGCTTGCCAAGGGTATTATTGCAATTCTTGTGGTTTACGGAATTGTAAATATTTTGGGAATGGAAGCGTCAGGTTATATCTTTAAGGCGTTATTCTCAAATATCCTGATTGTGCTTGTGGTGATTTTTGCACCGGAACTCAGGAGTATTCTTGAGCAGGTAGGTCACGGTGCCACCAGCAAAAGCCTAAAGTCTATTATTCATCCCGGCGTGGCAGTTGATATTGCAGAGCTTACCGAGGGTATTGAGGCTGTCTGCAAGGCCTGTGCCAATATGAGCGACAATAAAGTAGGTGCACTTATCTGCTTTGAAAATAACACTCTTTTGGGAAATATTACTCCTTCGGGTACGGAAATCAATGCTAAAATTTCAAGTCCGCTGGTGGAAAATATATTTTATCCGAAGTCACCGCTCCACGACGGAGCAATGGTTATCCGTGACGGAAAAATTTTAGCAGCAGGCTGTATTCTTCCTCTTACGAAAAAGACCGTTTCTTCCTCTCTCGGCACAAGGCACAGAGCCGCAATCGGACTTTCTGAGGAAAGCGACGCGGTAGTTGTTATTGTCAGCGAGGAAACAGGCGGCATTTCAGTTGCCAAGGGCGGAGTATTACAGCGTAACATTTCCTACGGCGACTTGAGAGATATTCTCACCACCGAATTTTTACCAACAGGCACCTCTGCCGATGACAAGATTATTACTAAGCTTGTAAGGAGGATAAAGAAGTAATGCCTGAAAAAAATAATGAAAAACAAAATGAAAAGCAAAACGAAAAGAAAAATAAATTTTCCATCCGCAAGCTTATTTATAATGACAAATATCTTATAATCTTCTCAATTTTTGCGGCGATTGTTGTTTGGGTTGCAGCGTCAATGAACCTTTCACCGCAGACAACTAAAACGGTTACTGTTCCTGTTAATGTTGATTTCAGCAATTCTGCTGCGGAGCATCTTGGACTTAAATGCTATGGCGACGAAACTATCGACGTTGATGTTACAGTAAGCTGTAAAAAATATCTTGCTAAGGATATTACCGCTGAAGATTTTAACGTAACTCTCCAGACAAATACAGTTACAACAAAGGGCAATTTAGAGGTTCCGATTAAGGTTGAGGCTGTTTCCGAAAATGCAGATTTCAATATCACAGGTTACTATCCTACTATTTATAAGGGATATTTTGATGTTGAGGCCGAGAAAAATATGGATATTGAGGTCAACTACGAAAGTCACGATTTCGTTGCCGACGGATATATTATGGGTGAGCCTCTTTTAAGCGAAACTACTGCGGTGGTTTCGGGACCTAAAGCATATGTTTCTCAGGTTAAAAAGCTTGTTGCTTCTGTCAGCTTTGATGAAAAGATTAATACTACTCAGTCAATAGATTTGGCAGTTTCAGCAGTTGACAGTAACGGCTCAAGCGTTGATTATGTTTCTGTATCAACAGGAAGTGATAATCTTACTCTCACAATTCCTGTGCTTAAGGAAAAGGAGCTTACAGTTACAACCTCATTTACAAATAAGCCTGAAACGGTTGACGTTTCAAACTTCAGAATTTCTTACAGCAATGAAAAAGTAAATGCCGGCGTTCTTGAGGATGCTGATATCAAAGAGGCAAATATCGGAAACATTGATTTTTCACAGCTTAAACCCGGAACTAACACTTTCACCTTTGACGTGTCGAATCTTGAAAGTATGGTTATTCTTGATAATATCAGCGAAATAACTGTTACTGTCCGTGTTCCGTTAACCTATGAGCAAAAGAAAATCAGCGTGGATAAGTCGGTTGTTGCAGTTACTAATATTCCTGAGGGCTACGAGGCAACTGTCAATACCATTAACAGCAGTAATGCCACTCTTGTAGGTACTGAAAAGAACCTTGACGCAGAGGGTATAGGTGTTGGCTTTGTAGTTGACCTTTCGGCATATGAAAACAATATTACCGAGGGCTCGTCAGATTACATTATGACAGCTACTGTTGAAAACTCAAAAAGCTGTTGGGTTTACGGCGAATATACCGCAAATGTAACTATCACTAAAAAGTAAAATCAAACATAACAAAAGGGACTGACTCGTTTGAATCAGTCCCTTAAATTTTTCGCTTTATTCCTCTGCATCTTCTTTGACTGTTACGATACAGCCTGCATTTATAATGCAGAAAAGGAAATATACAATACTGCAAACGGCAACGGCAATTTTATCCGCCGTAATATCTGCCTTGACCGCATTAACTATTCCTAAAACAGTAATTACTGCCGGAATGATTAAGAAAGTCGCCGGACAGCTTTTTACGATTTCAACAGGTGAATAGGGAATATCGGTTGTAAGATATGTTGCCACAACGCTTATCAGCATAATAATTGCCGCAACACTCATAAAGTTGACCATTAGAATTTCGTTGCCTGTAAGCTCTGCTTTGATAGGAATTATTGAATTGATATCTCCGCTGGTGAACATTTTTATTTGAACGATAATTCCTGCGGCAAGATTCATTATGCTTACAGCAGTAAGAAAAATTACTGATAGCTTTTTATTTATTTCCATTGGCAACATACTCCTTAATCTCTTTTAACAGAATGTCAATTTCCTCATCTGTGCCGATTGAAATTCTCACATAATTTTCAATTCTCGGCAGAGAGAAATACCTGATGAAAACCTTTTTCGTCTTAAGATACTCAAACATATCCTTCATCGAAAGGCTGTCGTGAGTGGTGAAAATGAAATTAGCCGACGAGTCAAGAACGCTGAAGCCTAAAGCCCTGAGCTCTTTTGTTGCTCTCTCTCTTGTTTCAATAATTTTATTGCAGGTGGCTTTGAAATATTCGTCATCCCTTACGCTGGCAGCTCCTGCGGCAATTGAAACGGAGTCAACAGTATATGAATTGTAGGAATTTTTAACTGCCTCCATAACAGAAATAAGCTCTTCACTTCCGATTGCAAAGCCTATTCTAAGTCCTGCAAGAGAACGTGATTTTGAAAACGTACCTGTAACAAGAAGATTTGCGTACTTTTCAATAAGGGGTACAGAGGATACTCCGCCGAAATCTACATATGCCTCATCAATAATAACAATGCTGTCCTTGTTGTATTCCATCAGCTTTTCAACAAATTCTCTGCCTTCGCCGATAGATGTGGGAGCGTTAGGGTTTGGAATTACAACGCCGCCGTTTTCCTCTTTGTAGTCCTCAGGGTTAATCCTGAAATTTTCGTCAACAGGATATGTTTTATATTTTATACCGAAAAGGTCGCACCAAACAGGATAAAAGCTGTATGTCAAATCAGGATAGGCAATAGGCTTTTCGCTGTTGAAAAATGACTGAAATGCAATTGCTAAAACATCATCAGAGCCGTTTCCTACAAATACATTTTTAATATCTACATTATAGTATTCAGCCAATGCCTCTTTAAGCTCTGTGGAGTTAGCGTTAGGATAAAATCTCAGCCTGTCAGCGTCAAAGCTTTTTATCGCCTCAATTGCCTTTGGTGACGGCGGATAGGGGTTTTCGTTAGCGTTGAGCTTAACTATATTTTTATCCTTGCTCTGTTCACCGGGAACGTAAGGCGTTATCTTTCTTAAATTGTTTTTCCATAAATTTTCCATAATCTGTACCTCTTTTGGATATTTTAGCACAATAAAGCGTCAATAGCAACTGTTAAAATTATCGTATTAAAATAATGGTTAATAATACTTAATTGACATTTCGTTTTTGTGTGGTATAATGACCTTAATAAACGAAAGGATGTGAGAAAAATGAGCAAAAAAAGACGACTTATTACTGCCGTTATTACTGCTATGTATATTTTTATACTTCTTTTCTCCGTGTCCTTTATCGCAACAGAGGCAAATCATAACTGCCATGTTAAAGACAGCTGTCCTATTTGTTATCAAATCAACGTTTGTAACAATGTAGTAAAAAATCTTACTACCATTTCGGCTGCTGCCTTTATTATGCTGTTGGCTGCCTTTTCCGTTTTGCTCATTCTTGGTGCAGTTAAGCAGTTTAATCATTCTACGCTTGTTGCACTTAAGGTTAAGCTTTCAAGTTAAATAAAATAATAAGGCATGCATTTTCTGCACAGAATTTCTGTGCATTATTTGCGTACGTAAAACAAGGGGATATTCTGCCTGTTTCTTGGCAGATACAAATTCACCTTGTATTTTTATACCCTTATTCAGGGTAATTTCAGATGTTTTTAACTTGGAGGTTTATAAAATGAAAAAGATTATGGCAATTATTTTGTCCGTATGTCTTGCTGTTTTAGGCTTGGCTGCGTGCAGTTCAAATAAAAATGATACATCAGGTGCAGATAATACTGCATCTCAGAATGAAAAAATCAGCGTTGTTGCAACAATTTTCCCGGCTTACGATTGGGTAAAGCAGATTGTGGGCGACAGCGACAAAATCGACCTTACACTTCTTTTTGACAGCGGTACAGATTTGCACAATTTCCAGCCTACTGCCGATGACATTATTACAATTTCAAACTGCGATATGTTCATTTATGTTGGCGGTATTTCCGACGAGTGGGTAAATGACGCTCTCGACCAGGCAGTTAATAAGAATATGGTGGTTGTTGACCTTATGGATGTTCTCGGTGACAGCGTAAAGACCGAGGAGCATAAAGAGGGTATGGAAGAAGAGGACCACGAAGAACACGAGGACGGCGAAGAAGAAATAGAATATGACGAGCATATCTGGCTTTCTCTCAAAAACGCTCAGGTGCTTTGCAATTATATCGGCGAAAAGCTTTCATCAATCGACAGCGAAAATGCAGATAAGTATACCGTAAATACTCAAAGCTACGTTTCTTCTCTTTCATCACTTGATGCAAAATATCAGCAGGCAGTTGACAGCTCAACAAACAAGACACTCCTTTTCGGCGACAGATTTCCGTTCAGATATATGGTAGATGATTACAGACTTGACTATTATGCCGCCTTTGCAGGCTGTTCCGCTGAAAGCGAGGCAAGCTTTGAAACAGTCAGCTTCCTTGCCGACAAGGTGGATGAGTTAGGCTTAAAATATGTTATAACTATCGAGGGCACTACTCACAATATCGCACAGACAATTATTGACAATACTGCTGACAAAAATCAGCAGGTTCTCACCCTTGATTCTATGCAGTCAAAAACTCTTGAAAGTGCTCAAAACGGCGAAACCTACCTTTCAATTATGGAAAGCAACTTATCAGTTTTGCAGCAGGCTTTAGCGTGAGGTGACAACTATGGCAATTTTATCCTGTAAAGATTTAACCTTAGGCTACGATTCCAAGGTTGTGCAGAAGGATGTCAGCTTTTCAATTGATGAGGGCGACTACCTTTGCATAGTTGGTGAAAATGGTGCCGGCAAGTCAACACTTGTTAAGACTCTTTTGGGACTTCAGCCAAAACTCGGCGGAGAGATTATATTTGAAAACGGTCTTAAACAGACAGAAATCGGCTATCTTCCTCAGCAGACAGAGGTGCAGAGAGATTTTCCTGCGTCTGTTTGGGAAATTGTTCTTTCAGGCTGTCAGTCAAGCTGCGGTTTAAGACCTTTTTATAACAAAGAGGAAAAGGCGAGAGCACAGAGTAACATCGAAAAAATGGGCATTGACCATCTTAAGAAACGCTGCTATCGTGAGCTTTCAGGGGGACAGCAGCAGAGAGTTCTTCTTGCAAGAGCACTTTGCTCTGCAAAAAAACTTTTACTTCTTGACGAGCCTGTGGCAGGACTTGACCCAAAGGTTACTGCCGATATGTATAATCTCATTAACGATTTGAATAAAAAAGACGGAATTGCGGTTATTATGATATCCCACGATATTCAGTCTGCACTTAAATATTCCGACCATATTCTTCATATAGGCAGTAAAAACTTCTTCGGTACTGTTGATGAATATTTAAACAGTAATGTCAGCAGTGTTCTTATAGGCAGGGAAGGAGATGGTCAGGATGCTTGATAAATTAGTTATGTATCTTCAGTACCCATTTGTAAGGTACGCACTTATCGTTGGTGTTATGATTGCACTTTCCTCATCGCTTTTAGGCGTTACATTGGTGCTTAAAAGATTTTCATTTATCGGTGACGGACTTTCCCACGTTGCATTCGGTGCAATGACAGTTGCTACAGTTTTGGGGCTGACAAACAATATGCTCCTTATTATGCCTGTAACAATTATCTGTGCCGTTCTTCTTCTGCGTTCAGGGGGAAAATCAAAAATTAAAGGCGACGCCGCCGTTGCAATGATTTCCGTAGGCTCGCTGGCAATGGGCTACTTGATAATGAATCTTTTCTCAAGCTCAAGCAACCTTTCGGGTGATGTGTGCAGTACGCTGTTTGGCTCAACTTCAATTCTCACCCTTACAACGGCTGATGTTTGGATTTGTACAGTTATGTCATTGGTTGTTGTTATGGTGTTTATCTTCCTCTACAATAAGATTTTCGCCGTAACCTTTGATGAGAATTATGCAACAGCAACAGGAACGAGAGCAAATGTATATAATCTCATTATCGCAGTTGTTATAGCAGTAATTATCGTTCTTGCAATGAATCTTGTAGGCTCGCTTCTTATTTCAGCTCTTGTGATTTTCCCTGCACTTTCCGCAATGAGAGTGTTTAAAAGCTTTAAGGCTGTAACAATCTGCTCTGCAATTTTCTCTGTTGTATGCTCACTTTCGGGAATACTTATTTCTGTTCTTGCAGGAACTCCTGTTGGCTCAACAATCGTTGCAGTTGATATTTTAGGCTTTGTTGTATTCCTTATTGCAGGAAAAATAGTTGGCGGTAAAAAATAATGAAATATAAAAGAATTTTTGCGATTTTAATGTGTGTTGCGGTACTTGTTTCGGTATTTGCAGGATGCAGCGGTAAAGATGACAGCGACAGCAAAAGCGAAAGTCAGAAAACTGAATCCGTAGCTGATGCACAGAATGTAGATGTTGACCTTTCAAAGCTCAGTACAACTATGTTTTATTCGGAGCTTGCAAATATGATGAACAATCCCGCATCATATGTGGGAAAAACAGTAAAAATAAGAGGTCAGTTTACATTAACACAAAATTCGGAAACTAACCAAAAATACTATAATGTCACAGTAACAGATGCAACTGCCTGCTGTCAGCAAGGTCTTGAGTTTATTTGGACAGGACATAATTACCCTGAAGATTATCCTCAGGTGAACAGCACAATCGAGGTTACGGGAGTATTCCAAACCTATGATGAAAACGGCTTAACCTACTGTCATTTAATTTCCGATGACGTTAAGACTGTTGCTGATTAAGAGTGAAAAAAATTAAATACTGACAAAATCAAAACCGTGTTGTATATTTTTGTAGAAAAATAATGATTGTTGAAAATCTACAAAGAAATGTATACAATGCGGTTTATTTTGTACAAATTATATCGAACTCGTTGACAAAGAAAATGGTGTACTGTATAATCAAATTGGATAACTGCCAAGTGATTTCTCGTTTTTTGCTTGGCTGTGTCTGAATAAATTCAGTCTTTTAAGACGACGAAGGAGGAATTGCAAATGAATTTTGCAAAGAAAACTGCTTCGATAGTTTTGGCCGGCGTTATGGCAGTTTCAAGTTTGTTCGTGGGAATGACAGCTTCTGCCGCTGCTCCTGCATTCACTCCTACTGCCGCATCAGGTCAGGCTTTCGCAGCAATCAATCCTGTAATTGAAAAGGGTGAATACGGATACGAAGTTAAAAATGATACTTCCTATTTCTCATTTACTCCGTCTGTTACAGGAAATTATGCACTTTGTGTTGATACGTCACCTCTTTACAGAACATATGACAGCACTTCAGGCAAGTATGTTTTCAGTACCGTATCAGGTGAAAAACGTGTGGACGGTGCATACGTCAGCATTTATGACAGTCAGTATCTTGACGGCGAGGATTGGGTTACCGCCACTTATCCGACTGTTGAGGAAACAAAATATGTTTATGATGAAAAAGTCGGCGATGTAGTTGAGGATATCGCTTCTCTCAGGTATATATCAGGCTTTTCAACTGCAACTCTTACAGCAGGTCACACCTACTATATTGAGGCTATTGCCGATGTTTTCTACAATACCTCATACAATTATATTTATGACGAGGCAAATGATAAATATATTGAAAAGGCAGAATTTTCGGATATTACATCATCTCAGTGCTGCTTCAGCATTGTACCTTTCGATTACGAGTGTGGCTTCAGCTTTGTTTATGATTCCTTTGACGTTGCTGTTCCTGCCGATTATGACGGATATTATGAATACTCTGTTGACGGAAACGGAAACAAATATGTATCTATATCTGCTTTAAGCGATTATAACGTACATATTAAATACGCAGGCTCTGCAAAGGATGTAGTTGTTCCTGAAACTATCAACGGAGCAAAGGTTAAAGAAATTTACGGAACATCAAATGCCTCAATTACATCTGTTACAGTTCCGGGTACTGTTAAAACAGTAGAAGGCTTTTCTGATTTAAAGAGCCTTAAAGCAGTAAATCTCAATTCAGGTACAAAGGTTATCGGCTCTTTTGAAAACGATTCAGCCCTTACATCAATTACAATTCCCGAAACTGTTAAGGAAATTCCATATGACGCTTTCAAAAACTGCACATCACTCAGCAGCGTTACGCTTAAAGAGGGTACGCAGTCTATAGGAAGCTACGCTTTCTACAATACAGCTGTTAAGGGAATAGTAGTTCCTGCCTCGGTTGTGAAAATCGGCGTATACGCTTTAGGCTATTATCAGGGCCTTAATCTTAATACAGTTGACCCGTATGATACAACAGCAGTTGCAGTTAGTAACTTCGCAATCGGCGGACGCTCAAGCGAGGAGGCAGCAAGGTATGCCGCACAAAACGGAATGGGCTACTATGATATGACAACAGGCTGTCCTCATCCTTACAACACCAAAACAGTAAATTCTACACTTTTCGCATATGGTAAAAAGACCTCTGTATGTCCTCTCTGCGGTAACGTTTCAACAAAGTCTATTTCTAAAAAGACTTTCAAGATTTCTTCTGTTAAGTCATCAAAGAAAAAGACTATAGTTGTAAAGGCTCCTAAGCAGTCAGGCATTACAGGATATCAAATCCAGTATTCAACCTCAAGCAAGTTTACAAAAAAGACTACGAAGACTGTTACTGTTAAAACTACAAAGGCTCTCAGCAAAACAATCAGCGGCTTGAGAAGTGGTAAAAAGTATTATGTAAGAGTTCGTGCAACCGGCAAGACATCTTCGGGTAAAACAGCTTACAGCAAATATACTCCGACAAAGAGTGTTAAGGTTAAATAAGGAGGGACAGAGCAATGAAAACATTTACTAAAAAATCATTATCACTTGTTCTCGCAATGCTTATGGCACTCTCCGCTTTAACAACCGGTACGGTGTCGGTATTTGCAGAGGAAAAGCCTGCACAATATTATGACAATATTTGCGTCAGCGGTACGGCAAGCAACGGCGTATCAAAGGAAATTTCATTTACTGCTCCAAAAACAGGCTATTACAGCGTTATCCTTACAAAGGCACCTCAAAAGGAAAACGGCAGTACTCCGTCGGTGGAATTTGAGGTTAATGAGAAAATAGTTGACGAGGACGAAGGCAGCTCGACAGAAAATTACGGCAGCGATTACAGCTACGGTATAACTCGTTTTTATTCAGTTGTAAATAATGTTCTCACCTATACAAATGGATATTTGCCGGCACAGGATATGGTAAATCTTGTTAAGGGCAGAACATACACAATAGAAGTTGTTGCAGGAGCTAATACTAACGCTTATCTCACAATTGTGCAGTCAGACTTTCTCTATTATTTAGATACGTACTATGACAGACTCACATATAACAGCAAGTTGGAAACAACTGTTAATCCTGCCACAGGTAAGGAAGAACAGACAGAAATGATTTGCCCATATACAGAGTCCTCATATTACAGCGTTGGAATTTGTGCAAGAATAATCGGATATGACGGAACAAGCACAAATGTTGCAATTCCGGCGTCTATTACAGGATATCCTGTTAAAAGTGTTTCTCTTTCAAACACAATTACACCGCTTAAAAACAGAATTACAACCGTATCAATTCCCGACGGCGTAGAAGACATTTACGGTATGAGCAGATTTTATTCTCTCAGCTACATCAATTTCCCGTCATCACTTAAGTCAATAGGCGATAACGCTTTTGCATATTGTCACTCTATTACAGGCAGAATTACAATTCCGTCAGGTGTTGAATATGTGGGCGATTATGCTTTCTATGACACCGGTGCTTCATCTGTTGAGATTACCAACCTCAACACTGAAATGGGCGTTCAGTCAGTAGGCTATACAGAGATTCTCAATACTGCAACTGCTGACCCGTCTGATACAACTTCACAGAACGTAAACGGCTTTCTTATCGTTGCTCCTGCCGGCTCACTTGCATCAAAGTATGCTGCTGAAAACGGCTTTACATCATATGACAGAGCAAGCTGTATTGCAGGAAATCATCCATATTCCGTAAAGAAAAAGTCAGCTACTCTTTTCGCAACAGGCTACAGCAAGGGCACTTGTCCTGTCTGTGGTGCCTCATACAGCAAAACCGCAGCTAAAAAGACATTTAAGATTTCGTCTGTTAAGTCCTCAAAGCGTGGTACAATCGTTGTAAAGGCTCCTAAGCAGTCAGGCATTACAGGATATCAGATTCAGTATTCAACCTCAAGCAAGTTTACAAAGAGCACAACAAAGACTGTTACTGTTAAGACTACTAAGGCTCTCAGCAAGACAATCAGCGGTCTTAAAGCAGGTAAAAAGTATTATGTAAGAGTTCGTGCAACAGGTAAGACATCATCAGGTAAAACAGCTTACAGCAAATTTACTCCAACAAAGAGTATTAAGGTTAAAAAGTAATTTCACCTAATATGATGTTTGCTATGAAGGTAAGGCTCTCTCCTTAGTGGGGAGAGCCTTTTTGCGTGCTGTTTAAGATTTTTAAAATAAATGTTGATTTTTGAATATTGGTTTGGTATAATGATTTTATCATATCAGCGTGGCAAAGTGCTAATATGAAAAAGAATTTGAATTTCGGAGGAAATTATGAAAAAGTTTTTATCAGTAATTTTAGCAGTTGCTATGATGCTTACAATGGTTGTAGCATTTGCAGGATGCTCAGGCTCAGGCAAAACTGAGGACACAACCGGCGGCGACACTACCGCAGCAGCAAGCAGCGACGTTGCAGACATTAAGGCTAAAGGTAAGCTTGTTATCGGCGTAACAATTTACGAGCCAATGAACTACAAGGATGATGCAGGTCAGTGGACAGGTTTTGATACAGAGTACGCTCAGGCAGTATGCGACAAGCTCGGTGTTGACGCTGAATTTGTTGTAATCGATTGGGATAACAAATTCCTTGAGCTTGAAGCTAAGACTATTGACTGTATCTGGAATGGTATGACAATCACAGACGAGGTTACTCTTAACTCAAGCGTTACAGACGCATATGTTAAGAACGCACAGGTTGTTGTTACAACAGCTGATGTTAAGGCTTCATACACAACAGTTGCAGATATGACAGACCTTACATTTGCAGCAGAGGCAGGCTCAGCAGGTGCAGAGGCACTTGATGATGCCGGTATGACATACACAGCAGTTTCTGACCAGGCAAGTGCTCTTATGGAGGTTGCTTCAGGTTCAGCAGACGCCTGCGTAATCGACCTTACAATGGCTAATGCTATGACAGGCGAGGGTACAAGCTACGCTGACCTTGTTCAGGTTGAAGAACTTAACGAAGAAGAGTATGGTATCGCTTGCAGAAAGGATTCCGACCTTACTGCTGAAATCAACAAGATTACCGACGAGCTTATGGCTGACGGTACAATGGATAAGCTTGCTGAGAAGTACGAGCTTACTCTTGTTAAATAATTTACTTTAATTTTTAAAATCAGGAACCGTCGGATACTGGTGTCTGTACGGTTCCTGATAATTTGTTGTCTAAGGAGAAACACAATGTTCTGGCAGGTTACATTAGAATTGCTGAAAGGCTTTGGAACTACTCTTGAGCTTTTTGCCCTGACACTTGTTTTTGCTCTGCCGTTAGGTTTAATTTTGAGCTTCGGCTCAATGAGCAAATTCAAGCCGATTAAATATCTTGTCAAAATTTTCGTTTGGATTATAAGAGGAACACCATTGATGCTCCAGATGCTTGTAATCTATTTCGGTCCCGGTCTTGCCGCCGCTGACGCCGCAAAGGTTGAAAATCCCAACGCTTTGGTGGCTTGGGTTGCAACATGGAGCGTATTTGACAGATTTGTAGCAGTTTTGATTGCTTTCGTAATCAACTACGCCTGCTACTTTTCCGAAATATACAGAGGCGGAATTGAGGGCATTTCAAAAGGTCAGTACGAGGCGGGACAGGTTCTCGGTATGACCAAAAGTCAGATTTTCTTCAAGGTAGTTCTTCTTCAGGTTGTAAAGAGAATTATTCCTCCTATGAGTAACGAAATTATTACTCTCGTTAAGGATACCTCACTTGCAAGAATTATTGCCGTTTACGAGGTTATTTGGGCAGGACAGATGTTTATCAAATCTCAGGGACTTATCTGGCCGTTGTTCTATACAGGTGCATTCTATCTGTTATTTAACGGTCTGCTCACAATTCTTTTCGGCAAAATTGAAAAGAAACTTGATTATTTCAGAGGTTAAGCTATGGCTGTATTAGAAGTTAAAAATATACATAAAAGCTTTGGCAATACAGAGGTTTTAAAGGGAATTGATTTTACTCTCGACAAGGGCGATGTTCTCGTTATTATCGGCTCATCGGGAAGCGGTAAAACAACACTTCTGCGTTGTCTTAATTTCCTTGAAACTCCTGATGAGGGAACTATTACAGTTTCAGGGGAAACTCTCCTTGACAGCTCCGACAAGGACTCTTTATCCGATAAAAAGATAAGAAAGAACAGACTGCATTTCGGTCTTGTATTTCAGCAGTTTAATCTTTTTCCACAGTATACTGTTAAGAGAAATCTCACTCTTGCACCTGAGCTGGCACTTAAGGACGAGCTTAAAACTGCAAAAAAGGAAGGCAAAAAGCTTTCTGCAAAGGAATATAAGGCTCAAAGAATTGCAGAGATTGACGAAAGTGCCGACAAGCTTCTTGAACGTGTAGGACTTTCCGACAAGGCAGAGAATTACCCTCATCAGCTTTCAGGCGGACAGCAGCAGAGAGTTGCCATTGCGAGAGCTCTTGCTATGAGTCCTGATATTCTTTGCTTTGACGAGCCGACTTCAGCCCTTGACCCTGAGCTGACAGGCGAGGTGCTTAATGTTATAAGAAGTCTTAAAACAGGCAACAGCACAATGATTGTTGTAACTCACGAAATGGAATTTGCCAAAAATGTTGCCGATAAGGTTATATTTATGGCAGACGGCGTTATCGAGGAGGAGGGAACTCCTGAGGAGGTTTTCGACAATCCTAAAAGCGAAAAGCTCAAGAGCTTTTTGCACAAAGCACTTGATACCTAAAGTATATTGTGATATTATATTTAGTATAAAAATAATTTTTTAAGGAGGAGACTTATGAATCTTGATAAGATTATAAGCAAGAAGGACGATTATGCCCAGTATATGCTGGACGAAATCACACATATCTGTAAGGATATGGAAAAACGTGACCCGGGTTCTAAGGGCGAACAGCAGGCCTGCGAGTATATGGCAGACGTACTTAAGAAAGACTGCGGCTGTGAAAGAGCGGATGTAGAATCATTCAAGGAGCATCCTGGAGCATTTTACGGCTGGATTTATTTCACCATTACAATGGTTCTCGCTGCAATTGTGTGCTTCTTCTTTGCACCTATTCTTTCCGTTATTTTGATTGTTGTAGGTCTTGGCATTGTTCTTGCTGAGTTCGGTGTTTACAAAGAGTGCGTTGACAAGTGTTTCCCTGAAAAGACAGGTCATAATGTTACCGCTATTAAGAATTGTACAGGCGAGGTTAAGCGTCGTATAATCTTCAACGGTCATCCTGACGCTGCTTGGGAATGGCCTGTAAACTACGCTTTGGGCGGTGTTGGCTTTGAGGGCCACGCTATTCTCTGCGGCGTAGGTGCAGTTTATTACATTGTTATTTCTATCATTTCTATTGTTCAGAATGGTGCATTCGGTCTTATTCCTACCGATTCAACACTCTTCAAGGTTGCTCTCGGCGGTCTTGTGTTCGTTCCGTTCCTTGTAGGTCTTTACTGGATGGTAAATAAGAACAGAGTTGTTGATGGTGCAAACGACAACCTTTCAGGCTGTTATATGGGTATCGCTGTTCTTAAGGCTCTCAAGGATGAGGGTATCGAGCTTGAGAATACAGAAATCGGTGTTGTTCTTACAGGTTCAGAGGAAGCAGGTCTCAGAGGCTCAAAGGCTTGGTGCGAGGCTCACAAGGGTGAGTTTGATGATGTTCCTACCTTTATCTTCTCCTACGATACAATTCACGACCCTAAATATCTTATGACAAACTATCGTGACCTTAACGGTACTGTTAAGGCAGATAAGGACGTTTCTGACCTCTTTATGGAGGCTGCTAAGGAGCTTAACATTCCTTGTAAGAAAGGTTGGGTTCCACCTCTCGGCGGTGCAACTGACTCAGCAGCATTCGCTCAGGCAGGTTTCCGTGCAACAGGTGTAACAGGCCTTAACCATAAGCTTGAGGACTATTATCATACAAGACGTGATACATATGATAATATGAATCTTCAGGGTCTCGGCGACTGTTTCGCTATCAGTGCAAAGGTTCTTGAAATGTTTGACGCAGGTGCAAAGCAGTAAACTAATAATGCAGATAACTCTCGGAATTTCCGGGAGTTATTTTTTTGCCTTGATTTTTTTGATTTTGTATTGTAACGGCGTATGATTACTGCTATAATATCCGCAGAATTTATCAAGGCGGTGAGAAAATGGCAAAGGTAAGAGATTTAACGGCAGGTGACACTAAAAAGCTGTTGCTTATTTTCGCATTTCCCACACTTCTAAGCAATCTTTTTCAGCAGTTTTACAATTTGGCGGATACTGCAATAGCAGGTCACTTGATAGGCAGTAATGCTCTTGTTGCCATTGGTGCAAGCTCGTCGATTTTCAGCCTTGTAATGACCTTTGCAGGCGGCCTTAACGCAGGCTTTGGCATAATTATTTCTCAAAGCTTCGGTGCAAAGGATAATGATAGGCTTAAAAAAGCCACGGCCTATTCTCTTGTTATCAACCTGATTTTATCGGCGGTGATATGCGTTTTTAGCCTTGTTGCTATAAAACCGTTACTCAGGCTGATGAACACTCCTGATGAAAGAATGAGCGACGCCTATAGCTATATCATAATAATTCTCGCTTTTGTTATAGTGCCGATGATTTATAATCTTGAAATTACCGTTCTTCGTTCTCTCGGTGACAGTAAAACGCCTTTGTACTTTCTCATTTTTGCGTCTGTACTTAACATCATTCTCGATTATGTGTTTATCAAATTTTTCAAAATGGGCGTGGCAGGAACTGCCGCCGCAACTGTTCTTGCACAGCTTTGTGCGGTGATACTCTGCTTTGTTGTTATTTTAAAGAATTTTAAAATAATCAGGCTTTCAAGAATTGATTTTAAACTGAATACGCAGTTTTTAAAAAATATGCTTTCAACAGGAATTGCAATGGGAATGATGAATTCAATATTCTCCATAGGCTCCATAATTATGCAAGGCTCAATCAATTCTCTCGGCGAGGATATTATCGCAGCTCATCTCGGCTCAAGAAAAATTGCGGAAATGTTTATGCAGCCGCTTGTCACAATCGGTATGTCCTGCTCAACTTTTGTAGGACAGAATTTCGGTGCAGGAAAAGTCAACCGCATTAAAGAGGGAATTAAGTACAGCCTGATTTATGGTTTCATCTGGTCTGTTGTTTCATTCTTCGTTCTTTTCTTCTTCGGCGGACAGCTTGCAGGACTTGTTACGGGAAGTGAAAGTCAGCTTGTATTTGAAAATACGCAGATGTATTTGAGAATTAACGCACCATTTTATTTTGTATTGAGTATCCTTTTTACCCTGCGATTTTCCATTCAGTCAATCGACAGAAAAGTACCGCCGCTTATCTCAAGCTCAATGGAACTCCTTTGCAAGATTTGTGCATCGCTTATCTTCATTCCTCTTTGGGGATATTTCGGAGCCTGTATTGCCGAACCACTCAGTTGGTTTATGGGAGCTGTTTACCTCTCAATTGTATTTTCAAAAGCAATAAAAAATCTGCCTGTTAAGGCATAAAATAAGACCACCGATTAGATTGTCGGTGGTCTTTGTGCGTTCGATTTACTCGGCAGCTTCTGCCTTAACTTCCTGCTCGCTTTCACGCTGAGCTCGTCTTTCTTTGATTTCTTTCATCATCTGTCTGTGGCCGTCGCCTGTGATGTTGTAGAAATGCATCGGGATAAGCATAAGCAGATAACCGATTGCCGGAAGAAGTGTTGTCAGGAAGAACAGCATATTGTTTGTTCCTGCTGACTGAATAAGACTGCCTTCGGTGTGGCTCTGATAGCCTACAATACCGAGAATTGCAAGTCCGATTGAAGATGAAAATGTGTTCTCAATCTTACCTGTAAAGCTCATTATTGAAAGCATAATGCCCTCAACTCTTGTGCCTGTTTTCCACTCAATGTAGTCAACAGTTTCTGCCTCCATTTCCTTTTGGATAAGGTTTTTAAATTCAAGAGGAATGGTGGTCAGGCAGGTGAAAGCACAAACGATTATGCCTGTAAGAAGGCTGACGGAAGTGCCTGCTTCCTTTTGAAGAAGTCCCTTAAATGTGAGCACTGCAAAGAGAAGATGTAGCACGATAGCACTGATACAGCACACCTGATAAAATCTTCTTGAGTCCGCTTTTTTGCCGAGCTTTTCAACGATTTTCGGAACGATAAGTCCTGCAAGAAGAAATCCAGGGAACTTAACTACGTCAATAACTGCGTTATATTTCAAGTTGAACATCAAGTCTGCTACGAAGTAGAATGAAACCTGCTCTGCAACCTTGCAAAGCACAAAGAAAATGTTGCAAAGGAAAAGCATAAGCAGAGGTCTGTTCTTGAACAGAAGTGAGAAACACTCCTTAACAGACGGCGTGTCGGAATTATGCTGTGCACGTTCGGTGGTGTTCTTGTATGTAAGTCTTGTTAAGAAGAAAATTCCTATAGCGGAAATGATAGCAGATGTGAGATACGCCTGCGGTGTGTGGTCTCTGAAATAAGGGAGCCACGCTGCACCAGCTACAAAAACCTGGGGAAGTGCACCGACAATTGAACGGGTAATCGAGCTGACGCCGAAAAGCTTCGTTCGCTCAATTCCGTTAGGCGTAATTGAAAATGCCAAGGCACCCATAGGAATATCAAATGCTGTGTATGTTACATCAAGAAGCACAAAAAGTATTGTGGTGTATGCAATATTGAATGCAGGGGAGGCGTCTGCACTTCCTACAAAGAACATTACCATTACGATTGAAACGAAAAGGGGAGCCCATTTAATATATGGTCTCATCTGTCCGTCTTTTGTTCTCGTTTTATCTACGATAACGCCCATAATCGGGTCGTTGATAGCATCAAAAATACCGCAGAAAAGCCTGATTGTTGAGGCTGTTCCCATAGGATTTTTCAGCTTTTTGAACAGTACGTTGGTAAGAAAGTAGTTGACATATTTTGAGCTTGTCATTGAAGTGTTCATACCCTGAGCACCTCTGCCCAAAGCGTATGAAAGCGTTTCTCGCCAGGTCAGGTAGGTTTCTTCACCTACGTCGGTCTTGACGATTTTGCTGTCTAAAAAAGATTTGACCTTACCCATAAATTTCCTCTTTTCATTTAATTTTCATAAGCTCTATAATAACATTTATCTCTGCTTTAGTAAAGCGATTTTACGCAGATTTAACATATACTTGTCATACATTAAAAAATCCTCCTGCAATTTTTTACAGGAGGAAATTTGTTTTTAGTCAGCATTTGCTAGCCATTCGTACTCAGGAACATAAATTCTTGTCTTATCCCACGGGTCGCCGTCAAGGTGACGGATAAGCCATACGTAGTACATTTCATATCCGGGAGCCGTTACCTGCTGATGAGCGTTACCGCCTCTTATGCAAAGGCAGGTGCCGTTTTCCGTCTTATAAGGAGTGTCGCCCTCAAAGCCTGCACCAAAGCCCTCAGGATGGTCAAATTCGTAATAGTAAAGCTCAGGCTGCGGATGATGATGAGGTGGATAGCTTGACCATTTTCCGGGCTGATTGAACACCTCGCCCATAACCATATTTGAATACGGAGCGTTGTCAAGGTCGAACATTGTTGATACAATTCTGTGACCTGCACCATTCCACTGTCCCTTGCCGAATTCCTGATAAAGACAGTTGTCTGGATTATAAAACACAGGCTCCCATGTTTTATCATTGTCTGTAATCTGTACAATGATTTTGCTGTCCTCAACAGCGGTTACTGTTGCAGGTGTGCCCTTGCAGAAGTGAACTGCGTATGGTGTTTTCTGAAATGGATTTTCTCTCTGGCAGGTTTCATTTATATTGTCACCTACAACAAAATTCACCTTGCCTGAAAGCAGGAGAACGGCACACTCGTCATTTTCAAAATTTGCCGTGTAGCTGTCACCTTTTTTAAGCTTATAAACATAAACATCCATAAGCATTTCAGGGTTTATGCCGTTTCTTTCGCAGAGAGTTTTTTTGCCGTTTTCGTCAAAATCAGGTCTGAAAATCATTTTTATTAACTCCTTATTTTGCAATTTTATATACATTCTTTCTGTCGCCCATAACTAATATATGCTCGTTTGATGAGAATACATAGTCAGGAGAGCTGATAGCTGTAATTCTGTCATTGCTTTTATAGGCAATAACTGTTATTTCGTGATTTTTACGGACATTTACCTTGGACAAAGATTTACCAACCCAACTGTCGGGAGCTTCGATTTCGTAAATTCCCGTATCCTTGCTGAGCTTGAAAAAGTCAAAAATAGATGATTTTGAAAATTCAACTGCCATTCTGTAAGCGTCATCTCTTTCGGGATAAATAACCTTGTCAGCACCGCTTTTAAGCAGGAACTTTTCGTGAATTAATGATGACGCCTTACCTATAATATATGGTGCACCTAATTCCTTAAGGTAGTCTGTTATTACAAGGCTGTCCTGAAAGTCGCCAACGCACACAAATACATAATCGTAATCATCAACGCCAAGTGCCTGAAGATTGCTTTTGATTGTGTAGTCTCCGATTTCCGCTGTTGTTACATCGTCGGAATACTCATTGATGAGCCTTTCCTCCTTGTCAACAAGCATAACGTCGTTTCCCATTTTGCACATATATTCAGCCAGGTGATGACCGAATTTACCTGCACCGATTACAAGAACTGATTTCATATTTTTATCTCCTTAAATGAGTTATTTATCCTACAAGAAGGTTGCCTTTAGGCTTTTGTGTCGTTTTTGAATTGCTGTCAAACCTAAATGTAAATACGAATATAAGAGATGTGACTCTTCCTATAAACATAAGCATTGTAATAATTATCTTTGACAAAAGGCAAAGACTGCTTGTAATTCCGGTACTCATACCTACTGTGCCCATTGCCGAAAAGCACTCAAACAGCACATCGAAGTAATCAAACTGAGGCTGAACAGCATACATAATAACAGATGCACTCAGTACGAGAATAAGATTGATTGTAAATACAGAAATAGATTTCCTGATAAGGTCGTCGGTAATTCTTTTGCCTAAGCAGTTTACAGAATCTCTGTTACGTGTAACGGCAAATGTAGAAAGAATTAAAATTGCCACAGTTGTGGTCTTAATACCGCCTGCGGTAGAGCCTGATGAACCGCCGATAAACATAAGTATATATGTCAGCATCTTTGACGCACCGTTCATATCGCCTGTGGGAGTGCTGTTAAAGCCTGCCGTTCTTGCTGTAACGCTAGAGAAAAACGCATTTAGAATTTTATCTCCTGCACTCATACCGCTTAAGGTATTGTTTGACTCAAGGATAAGATAAAGTACAGTACCTGACACAAGGAGAATTAAGGTGGTAATCAATGTGAGCTTGGTGTGAAAGCTGTACTTCTTAAGATTAAATTTATGCTGTTTTATATCGTCCCAAACGATAAAGCCTATACCGCCGATGATTATAAGAGCTGAAATTGTAAGAATAACCAAAGGGTTATCGTTTACGGTCATCAGCGAGGAGCCGGGAGCTATTCTGCCCATTACATCAAAGCCTGCATTGCAAAAGGCGGAAACCGACAGAAATACAGACGTATAAAGTCCGTTTTTGAAATTCATTTTGGGAATGAAATATATTGAAAGCAGTATTGCTCCCAAAATTTCAAAAAATGCCGTGCCTGCAATAACCGTCTTGCCTAAGCTCCTCAGGTCGCCTGTATAAATGGAGCCGATACTTTCTCTAAGCAGAATTTTCTGCTTAACGCTAACACGCTTTTTTACAAATCTTGTAAGGAGCATTATCAGTGTAATAAAGCCTAAACCGCCTACCTGTATCATTGCAAGAATTACAAGCTGACCAAAAAGAGTCCATTTTGTAAATGTATCAAACTGAATAAGTCCCGTTACGCAGGTTGCTGAGGTTGCGGTGAAAAGTGCGTCGATAAAGCTTACACTGCCTTCCTTAACAGAAATAGGGAGCATAAGAAGTATCGTTCCTGCCGCAATAATAAGCAGAAAGCTTAGTGCAACTATTTTAGGATATGTGGAATAATAATTCCTTGTATTATGCTTGCTTTTGCCTTTTTTTATATCCAAAATAAATCTTCTCCGTTTGTGAAAATATGTATTCGTTTACTCGTTGTGAGCAGGATGGTAATTAGGAACTATCTGCTGAAGCTTTTGGCGGACATTGTCATCGTTAATATCTTCAAGCTCCTTGAGCATATGTTCAAACTGCTGAGTGTCAATAACCATTGGCTGATTAACAAAAATTTTCTCGTTAGCAGTTCTCTTTCTTGTCTGCATTTCATCGTCCATTGAAAGCTCCTCGTAAAGCTTTTCTCCCGGACGAAGTCCTGTAATTTTAATTCCAATTTCGTCAACTGTATAGCCGGAAAGCTTAATAAGGTTTTTCGCCAAATCCATAATTTTAACAGGCTCTCCCATATCGAGAACGAAAACCTCGCCGCCTTTGGCAAGACCGCCTGCCTGACATACAAGCTGTGCCGCCTCGGGAATTGTCATAAAGTATCGTGTGATATCAGGATGTGTTACGCATACGGGACCGCCTGCGGCAATTTGCTTTTTGAATATCGGAATTACCGAGCCGTGAGAGCCTAAAACATTACCGAATCTTACGGCTGCATACTGTGTATTTTCACTTTTTTCGTTCATATACTGAACTATGATTTCGGTAATTCTCTTTGTGGCGCCCATAACATTTGTTGGGTTTACTGCCTTGTCAGTAGAGAGAATTACCATTTTCGGAACTTTGAATTTGTCTGCTGTTACGGCAACATTGTATGTGCCGAATACGTTATTCTTAACAGCCTCGCAAGGAGAATCTTCCATAAGCGGTACGTGCTTATGTGCTGCTGCGTGGAAAACGACATCAGGATGAAATTCCTCAAATATTTCTTTCAGGCGTTCAATATCTCTTACAGAGCCGATTCTGACCTGAATGTCAATACTGTCGCCGTATTTTGATTTAAGGTCGCCTGCAAGCTCAAATGCCGTATTTTCGTAAATATCAAAAATTACAATTGTCTTTGGCTTGTATCTTGCACATTGCATACAGATTTCCGAGCCGATTGAGCCGCCGCCTCCTGTAACAAGAATAGTCTTGTCAATAAGATAACGGCACACCTTAATATCGAGCTTTACCTCATCTCTTGAAAGCAGGTCGGTAATGTCAACATCTTTCATTCTCTTGTAGTCGGAGCTGCTGTTTTCGAGAATTTCCTCGATAGATGGTGAAATTTTGATTTTTTTGCCTGTTTCAAGGGCAATCTGCATTATTTCGTTAAGTCTTGTTTTTGAAGCAGACGGAATACAAATCAAGATTTCGTCTACATCATATTTTTCAACAAGTCTTGGAATATCCTCACAATTGCCTGCGATTTTTACGTGGTTGATTTTTTTGTTCTTTTTTGCAGGATTATCGTCAACGGCAACTACTGCCCTGTATTTGTCCGATTGATTAGCTTTTAAATTTTCAATAATTGCGTTGCCCATATATCCGGCACCCACAATCATAACTCGTTTAATATTCCTGTCTGTTTTTGAGCCAAGCTTAATTCTGCCAAGCTTTTTCCTGAGAACTCTGTAACCGATACGAGGCAGACAGTTAGAAAAAATCACGAACAGTAAAAGCAGAATGTAGGAGTAAAAGGGAAGTATCTCCGGATAGCCTAAAATAATTTTGTAAATCAGCTTATCCACAACAAAGAGAGCTGCCGTATCAATAACGGACGCAACAGAACAGGAGATTATTTCATCAGGTCCTGCAAAGGTCCACACACTTCTGTAAAGTCCGCAAAGGGAATTGATAATAACTACGGCAACACTGAGTATAATTAAGTGAGCGTAATTAAAAAGTATGTCGGAATAGGGAACGCCGAAAACTTTTCCGTCGTAGTTAAAAAAGCTGATTGCTGCATTTGATAACGCAAAAAAGCATATATCAAACATTCCGAGAAGTATTTTCTTCAGCCTGCCGTTGATTTTTTGATTGGTGTACTCCATTGTAATTTCCTCTTTTATCGTGAAGATTATTTGCTTTTACGTGACTTGATTTTCTTTGCTATGGCAACAAAAATACATACTATCGCCGTAGAGCCTACTATTGCAATAGGGATAGCATAAAGCTCCTTGTTCACTGAAAGGCGTGTTACGTTAACGCCCATTCTCGTAAGTACGCTCTGTGCGTTTTTCTCTGTGGTGACAACGCTGTTGTTAGTAGTACCTACAACCTTTCTGCTTGTGGCTTGCCCGATTGCCGTAACTTCTCCCACCGCCTCTGTAACGGTGAATGCACATTGGTTGTATAAATCGTTATTGGCACAAACAACTACCGTTGCCGTACCGGGACCGATGGCTTTAATCTCTCCGCCCTCACCGATTTCAATAATGCCTTCCTCGTCGCAGAAATAACCTACAACTGCTTTGACATCTGACGGCTCAACGCTGTAGTTAAGCGTAACGCTGTCGCCTACCTGAAGGTCATATCGTGATGCGTAAATGTCAAGAGAATCAAGTGTTGCTTCCACAGTAGTCGGCTCTGTTGTGGAAACGGCAGTCGTTGTAGTGGTAGTAGTTGTGGTAGTTGTAGGAGCCGTTGTTGCTTTAGTAGTAGTCGGCTTTGCTGTTGTAGTTTTCTTGGCGGTTGTTGTTTGATTTTTTGTTGTAGTTTGTTTCTTAGTAGTCTGTTTTTTGGTTGTAGTTTGTTTTTTAATTGTTGTCTGCTTTTTTGTGGTTGTCTTTTTCTTTGTAGTAGTCTGTTTTTTAGTAGTTGTCTGTGCTTGTCCGGAAGCTACGGAGCCGTAATCAGGAGAAGCATAGCCCATAATTGCACTGATATTGTTGTACGGCTTTGAGCCTTTTGAGGTGTATTCTCTTGCTTTAACCTTACCTGAGCAGTTACCCTCGATAGTGTATACTGTACTGCCTGATATGTAATTGACTATACCTACGTGCTGGCATGAGCCGTTACCGCTCCAGTCAAAAAATACAAGGTCGCCTGTTGACGGCGTATATCCTGAGGATGCAGTATGATAACCGCCTTTGCTCTTAAACCAGCTAATCATACTGTTACAGTTACCGCCGCTTGGAATAATCTTTCCGTTAAGCTTAACATCGTATTTATTGCCTACCTGATTAAAGCACCAAAGCACAAAGGTTGTGCACCATCCGCCTTGGTATCCGTACCATTCGCCGTACTTTGAGGTGGTGGATGTGCCTTGATATCCTACCTCTCCTTGTGCCACGGATACAACCGCACTTCTCAGCTCATCTTCAGCAGCTGCAAAAGCAGGCATCGGGATAATTGATGAAACTAATATCATAACCGACATAAGCAAGGATATCGGCTTTAAAATTTTTTTGTTACTCATATTCTCACCAAGATTTTTGTCAAAATTACTTGTCCGCATACTTATCTATTTTAATTATATACATAATTGCTAAAATGTCAATTTAATATTTAACTTATTTTATTGAAATTAAAATTAGACTGTTGTATAATTAGTGTTAAGGTGTAGATATAAATCACTACATAATTTACAATAAATCATCTTTATTCTCACAGGAGGATTAATTATGAAAAAGCTTGAAAGCTGTGAATTTGAACACGTCACTCCCGAAGAGGTGGGAGTGGACAGTAAAGCAATAACAGCGTTTCTTAATGAGATAAACGAAAAAGGTCTCGGTTTGCAGAGCTTTACGGTAGTTCGTCACGATAAAGTGTGTGCCCAGGGCTTTTATAAGCCGTATTCTGCTGATATGCCTCACGTGCTTTATTCTATGAGCAAGTCCGTTACATCTACTGCTGTGGGCTTTGCTGTCAGCGAGGGACTTCTTAATCTTAATGACCGAGTTGTCGATTTCTTCCCTGAATATCCGCTGAGCAAAAGGCCTTTTAACAGGATGCTTACTATCCGTATGCTCCTTACTATGCATTCCGATAAGCTTATAACTGTCCTAGATGAAAAGGGACATAAGGACTGGATTGCTCACTTTTTAGGTGCAACATATCTTCTGCCTCCTAATACTAAATTCAACTACATTTCCGAAAATACATTTATGCTTTCTGCCATTGTTTCAAAGGTTACGGGTATGAGCGTTATTGATTATCTCTACCCGAGAATGTTTGAGCCTTTGGGAATTGAAAAGCCGTTTTGGGAAACTGACGGCGAGGGCAACAATGCCGGCGGCTGGGGACTTTATATGAGAAGTGAAGATTTGGCAAAATTCTTCCTGCCCTATATCCACGGCGGTAAGTGGAAAGACGGCACTCAGCTCATTCCTGAAATGTGGGTTAAAGAGGCTACAAGAAAACAGGTTAATTCCGTTCACGACGGTTATATTGATAATATGGCAGGCTACGGCTATCAGTTTTGGAGAAACCCTATTCCTAACAGCTATAGAGCCGACGGCCTTTTCGGTCAAAGATGCTTTATGTTCCCTGAGTACGACGCACTTGTTGTTCTCAATTGCGGTGAGGCAGAGGACTATAAGGTTATGAAAGTATTTTGGAAGTATTTCCCTGAATGCTTCAAGCACGGCACTTTACCTGAGAACAAGGACGCTGTGGCTGAAATGCAGAAAACTATTGACTCCTGCCACGTTGAAGATTTACCTGCAACAGAAAGAAATAAGGAGCTTGAGGAAAAGGTTTCAGGCAGACTTATTAAATGCAAAACCTCTGTTTTCGTGTCTGTTGTAACTATTTCAATCACTCAGATGCTTTATAATAAGCCGGGTGAAATAAACGAAATGAAGCTGACCTTTGATGATGACTGCCTGCATTTTTATTGGAGAGAGAAAGAGTACGAAAACACTATTGACGTGGGTCTTGACGGCGAGTACAGAATGTCTGAAATTTCTTTAGGCGACCTGAATTATCATACATATTCAAAGGCTGCTTGGCAGGAGGATGGCTCTCTCAAGCTGTGGATAAGACCTATTGAAACTGCTCACGTAAGAAAGTTCACTTTCCGTTTCAGGGACGACGGAACGGTAAAGATTGAAAATGAAATGACACCGAGACTTCAGGATTTGGTCGTTTATTATATGACATTTACGGGATATCCTATCAAGGGCGAGATTACCGAGGATATTGTCAAGGATGCCGTTGAAAAGCTGGGACTTCCTATCGTGGAGCCTGACTTTAAAGGAAAATTTGCAGACTGCGATTAGTAAAATTAAGGCTGTTTAAGTGAAAGCTTAAGCAGTCTTTTTCTTTGTTTCAGGCGGCTTTTTAGGCAATTTTCCATTAAATTCAGGAAGAAAATGTACAAATATATTTTGCTTGTTAAAAATATCTCTTTGCTATTGACTAATGTTAAAAAATATTGTACAATATGCACAAACAAATAAATTTCTAAGGGGAAATATTTATGAGCAATTATGCGGATAATATAAGAAATATTGTTATAGCCGGTCACGCCTCAAAGGGCAAGACCACTTTGTGCGAGGCTCTTCTCAATGCAGCCGGTGCAACAGAGAGAATCGGCAAGGTTGCCGACGGAAATACTGTTACCGACTTTGACGCAGAGGAGAAGAAGAGAAAAATCAGTATCAACAGTGCTGTGGCTTCCACCTCATATAAAGGAAAGGCTGTTAATATAATTGATACTCCGGGCCTTTTTGATTTCGCTATGGGCAGTGCTGAGGGTATCCGTGCGGCTGATACGGCTGTTATCGTTGTTTCCGCTCGTTCAGGTCTTGCAGTAGGTGCTGAAAAAGCGTTTAAAAATGCAGGCTCAAAAGGTCTTGCCAGGATTTTTGTCACCACTAAAATGGATGACGAGAGAGCAGATTTCTACAAGAGCTTTAACGGTATTGTTGCTAAATTCGGCACACAGGTTTGTCCTGTTGTTGTTCCTGTTATCGTAGGCGGTAAGGTTAAGGCTTACTATAATATGGTAACTGATAAGACATATGAATATGACGGAACTGCTAAGAAAGAGGTTTCCCACGCTCACGATGACCAGGGAAGATTTGACGCTATTAAGGCAGTATTTGCCGAGGCTGTCGCATCTACCGACGAGGAGCTGATGGAAAAGTATTTTGAGGGCGAGGAGCTTACAACAGAAGAAAAGATTAAGGGACTTAAGATTGGCGTTGCAGACGGCTCAATTATTCCTGTGTTTGCTCTTTCAGGACTTACAGGTGAGGCTTGTGATATGCTCCTTGACTTTATCGCCGATGTTTGTCCGTCTCCTGCGTCTGAATATGCTATTGACGCAAACGGCGAGCCTGTGGAGCTTACTCCTGACGAAAACGGACCTCTTGCCGCAATTTGCTTTAAGACGGTTGCAGACCCATTTATCGGAAAGCTCAGCTATTTCAAGGTTATCAGCGGTAAGATTACTCCGTCTGTTCCTGCGTATAACGCATCTACCGGCAAGGACGAGAGAATGGGCAAGATTATAAAGGTATTCGGTGCAAAGCAGACTGACGTTTCCGAGCTTTGTGCAGGTGATATCGGTGCAGTTACCAAGCTTGCAGGCTTTGAAACAGGCGACACACTTTGTTCGGCAGATAATGTAGTTAAGCTTGACCCTGTTACTGTTCCTACTGCTACATACAAGATGGCAATTAAAGCCGCTAAGAAGGGAGAGGAAGAAAAGGTTGCATCAGGTCTTTCAAGACTTTGTGAGGAAGACCCGTCACTTGTTTTCTCCTCTAATAACGAAACACATCAGCAGCTTATTTCAGGTCTCGGCGAACAGCAGATTGACGTTGCCGTTTCAAGACTTAAGGATAAGTTCGGCGTTGAAGCTGTTCTTGAAGCTCCAAAGGTTGCTTACAGAGAAACTATTACCAAAAAGGTTTCCGCTCAGGGCAGACATAAAAAGCAGAGCGGCGGTCATGGTCAGTTCGGTGACGTATTCATTGAATTTGAGCCGTATGATACAGAAAAGCTTGTATTTGCCGAGAGAGTTGTAGGCGGTGCAGTTCCAAAGAATTTCTTCCCGGCAGTTGAAAAGGGACTTAACGAATGTATGGAAAAGGGCGTTCTTGCAGGCTATCCGATGGTAGGCGTTAAGGCTACTCTTTATGACGGCTCATATCATCCTGTTGACTCAAGTGAAATGAGCTTTAAAATGGCTGCGTCACTTGCATTTAAAGAGGGTATTTCAAACGCAATGCCTGTTCTTCTCGAGCCGATTGTTACTCTTAAGGCAGTAGTTAACGACGAGGCAATGGGCGATATTATCGGCGATATTAACAGACGTCGCGGAAGAGTTTTGGGTATGACACCTAATTCCGACGGAACTCAGGAAATTATTGCAGAGGTTCCTGATTCCGAAATGACTACATTCTCCACCTCAATGCGTCAGATTACACAGGGCAGAGGTTCATTTACAACAGAATTTGCAAGGTATGAGAGAGTGCCTGAGCATATTGCACAACGTGTAATTTCCGAAGCATCCGCAGAATAAATTCAATACCAAATCGGCAGAGGTTGTCTATTTTTGACAATCTCTGCTTTTTTTGTAATATTTGATAAAAAATTAACAAAATTTAACATATTTGTTGATTTGTATAAATTTATTGTGTATAATTAGTAAGGTGATGAATAATGAGTAATTCAACAATTATAGCTACAGCAGGTAAAGGCGGAGTGGGAAAAACATCAATTTCCGCCACAATCGTTCGCTGCCTGGCAGAAAAATATCCTGACAAAAAAATACTTGCTATTGACGCAGACCCTGCCGTCGGTCTTTCAACAGCCTTGGGAATAGACGTTAAAATTACTATTGACGATATCCGCAAGGAAATTATTTCTTCCGTAGATGAGGGAGATACCAGAGGTGCTATTGAGCTTTTGAACGAGGCAAAATATCGTATCTTTGACGCTCTTGTTGAAACCAACGGCTTTTCCTTTATTGCAGTCGGCAGACCTGAAACCGCAGGCTGTTACTGCAAAATCAATTCTTATCTCAAAGAGGTAATTTCAATTCTGTCAAATGAGTTTGATTACGTTGTTATCGACGGCGAGGCAGGAATTGAGCAGATAAACAGGCGTGTTATGGAAAAGGTTACGCACCTTCTTCTGATTACCGACCCGAGCAAAAAAGGCTGCCGGGTTATCAGCACAATAAAGAGTGTTGCCGACGAGCTTGTTATGTATGAAAAAATCGGCGTTATCGTCAACAGAATGAATGATGAGTCCTTGAAGGAATATATCAATATTGACGGTATGGAGGTTTTGAGCTATATTCCTGATGACAAAAATCTTTGTATGTTTGACATTCAAGGGGAAAATATTTTTAATCTTCCTTCTAATTCCAATGTTGTTATCGGCGTTAAGAATGCACTTGAAAAAATTGAGGTACTGTAATGAAAGATTTAAAGCATCTTATTTATTTTGAAAATTTGCTCCAGGAGGCAAATAATGAGCTTGTTAAGCAGGCGATAGGCGAGGGTAAAAAGGCAATTGCCTATACCTGTTATCATATTCCCGAAGTGCTGCTTAATTTGGATAACTGCTTTTCAGTCCGTCTCAGAGCACCGAGAACAGGCTCAATGGATATTGCTACATATTATTTGAGCTCCTATCTCTGCGGTTATTCCAAGGCGTTGCTTGAAAGAGGAATTGAGGGCGGATATAACTTTCTTTCTGCTCTTATCGGCTCTGAATCCTGCTCGGAAATGAACAGAACTTATGAGCATTTTACACTTCTTAACTTAGTTGAGAATGATAAATTCTTTGTGTCTATCGCAGATATTCCTTTTAAAATTGAGCCTCACACAATCAAGCATTACTCAAAGCAAATGCAGATAAAGGTTCTTGACAAGCTGCACGAGGTTTACGGCGTGGATATCAGCGAGGCGTCTTTAAGAAAAGCTGTTGAGGAGCATAACGAAATCTGCCGTCTTATTACTGAAATCGGCGAGTACAGGAAAGAGGAAAACCCGAGAATTACAGGCTACGAATTTCACGTGCTGAATCTTGTAACCTACTGTTGCCCTAAATATCTTATTCTCGATAAGCTCAGAGAAACTGCCGAGGAGCTTAAAACGAGAGTTCCTGACGAAAAGAAGAATTACAGAGCAAAGGTAGTAGTTGTAGGCTCGGAAATGGATGACCCTGATTTTACAAAGCTTATTGAGGAGTCAGGTGCTCTTGTAGTTGCAGACCGTTACTGCTTCGGCTCTCTTCCTGGCAGAGAAGAAATTATCCTTAACGACACTGATGATGTTTTGGAGCAGATTGTTCTTCACTATATGAAAACCTGTCAATGCCCAAGATATATGAGTAAGGATAAGGTGCAGGGACGTAAGGAATATGTCCGTCAGCTTGTTAATGATTACCACGCAGACGGCGTAATATACGAGCAGATTAAGTTCTGCGAATATTGGGGATATGAGAGAGCACTTGCATCTCACATTATCACAAACGAGTATGGCATTCCGTCTGTTACTGTTGACAGACAGTATACAGCAAATGCTTCAGGTCAGCTCAGAACCAGAGTTCAGGCTTTTGTTGAAAGTCTTGAAATTAAAAATATTCAAAAGGCAAAGGGGGCGAAATAAATGGCAAATCAACCAAAAAACCTTGGTAATCTTCATCAGGATAAAACAGGTATCTTAAAGCACAGAGAATGGCGTGGCTTTAAGGATACAATGTACGATTATTACCGCTGGCTTATTACGTGGAAGGATATGATTAAAATGGTGCTTAAGGCACCTGTATCTACCGTAAAAGGCTTGTGGAATTATCGCTGGATGGCAAGCTATCTTTCTGCTCCTGCGTGGATTGACAGGCACGTTGAGGGACTTAGAGGTACTCACCTCAGAATTGCTCATCTTCATTTTGATGCCATTATTAAGCACACCTGCGATATGATTCATATGCTTTTCAAGCACGACAAGCATTTTCATCATAACGACAAATTTTCTGACAAGGTTGTTTGTATGGACGAATTGTTTTCCTTTGAGCTTATGGCAGGCTTTCCAAATTTGTACGGCGTGCCGGTGCAGACAATTCCGATTTTCCTTTCATCAATGGTTGACCAACAGATTACGCCTCCATACCTTGATATAACAGAAAGCTATGGCGTTCCTGCCGATGTCTGCCCACTTCCGTCGTCGGAAGCAGGCATTGCAATTAACGATGATTATCCGATGTTCGGCAAGTGCTTCTTATCCTGCAATATGCCTTGCGACGGCTCAACAATGAACTCTTCATATATTGACAGACGTTTCAATTTACCATCTCACGTTGTAAACGTACCTCTGCGATATACCGAAGAGGAGGTGCAGGAGTACGCTGTTGATGAGGTTAAGTCCTGCATTAAATTTATTGAAGAGCAGACAGGAGAAAAGTTTGATTGGGACGCTTATTTCTCCGCAATGAAAACCTACAATAAACAGCTTGAATACGAACTTCAGAAGTGGGATATCAACAAAACTGATTATCCACAGATGACCGGTGCAACATTCTGGCTTTACAGACTTTTCTATTTCCACCTTTCAGGCGGATTTGACAAACGCTTTCTCAAGGCTGATAAAAAGGTCAATAAGCTTATGATGAAAGGCTTTGAGAAGAAAGAAAAGGTTTCAAAAGAAATGCGTCACAGAGCAGTTGTTTGGTCCTGTCCTGCAAACTACTACACAAGCCTTGCAAACTGGCTTGAAAACTGTTGGGGAATTAATGTTGTAATGGATATGGAAACGATGATTTCCTACATTATGTACGATACAGAGGATAAGGATAAGTCTCTTGCCGTTTATGCAAAAACTCTCCAGCGTACCACTATGAGAAAGCATACAAAGGGCGGTTATCAAAATGTTCTTGACGAGCTTTGGAGAGTGTGCGAGGAGTTCAATGCCGATACAGTAATTATGTATAATCAGATTTCCTGCAAGGGTATGGACGGTCTCAGCGGTATATTTGACGACCAGGCCAGAGAAAGAAATATCAACTTCATTTGGGTTGACCAGGACCTTATGGACCCAAGAACAATTTCAAGACGGGATATGCGTGAGCAGATTAACAAGTATATGACAACTGTTTTGCAGGAAACTCCCGTTGACCCTACTCTCGTTGATTTCGACGATACAATGGCTTGGTAACAGCAGAAAGGTATATTTAGTATGAAATATTTTGGCGGATGTGATGTAGGCTCAACCTACGCAAAATGTGTTATTCTTGATGAAAACGGAAAGATTGTTTCCGACGCTACTGTAAGAAGTAAAATCAATCCGGTACAGAGTGCCGAGCTTGCTCTTAATGAGGCGATTGGAAAGGTTGATAATCTTAATTCTGCTCAGAAGCTCAGCTACCTTATCGGTACAGGCTACGGCAGAAATAAGGTGCCTTTTGCTGATGAAAACATATCAGAGATTAGCTGCCACGCAATGGGCGTTCACGTAACAAATCCAAGCGTTAAGGCTATTATTGATATCGGCGGTCAGGACGTTAAGGGTATTGCAATTGATACTGACGGTACTGTTAAAAACTTTGCAATGAACGATAAGTGTGCAGCAGGTACAGGAAGATTTTTCGAGGCTATGGCAAACGCCTTTGAAATGACACTTCCTGAATTCTGCAAGCTTTCTCTTCAGGCAAAAAATACAATTCCTATTACTGCACAATGTACTGTTTTTGCCGAGTCAGAGGTTATTTCTCTTGTTGGTGAGGGTAAGCCTATGGACGAAATCGCAGCAGGTATTCAGCTTGCTGTAGCAAAGAGATGCTTTGTTATGGCTAAAAAAGCAGGTGCAACAGACAGTATTACTCTTACAGGCGGATGTGCTAAAAACGAGGGACTTAAAAAGGCAATCGAGCACGTGCTGAAAATTAAGGTTGTTGACCTTGATATCGACCCTCAGCTTATGGGTGCTCTCGGTGCTGCCGAATATGCAAGACAGAAAGGAATGGCATAAATGTTAAAGGCTTTATTAATTATTCTTATTGTCATTGCAGTTTTGTTTATTCTGACCTTTACGATTTATTGGTTTAATCTTGATATGAAGCTTGTAAGGAAGATTTACGACCTTTTGGGAAAGCACTATGATAATCTTGAAAAGGACAGAAAGCTTTAATGATACTTTATGATAAGCTGATAAATGAAATTTTATCTCTTTTTCCAAGTGACGCAAAGGTATTTCCTTATGAAAAATCTTCTTTAGGACTTGCAGATAAAAATGCAATACTTTTTGCTAAAGACACGGCTTACGAGCTTGGCGGAAGTCAGAAGTCCTGCGTCAGCACAACTGTTGTGTCAAGCGATATGACCTTTGACAACAGCGTTTATCTTTACGGTAAGGATATACCGCAGATTAAGGAAGATTGTCTCTTTTGCAAAATCGTACTTCTTGAGATTGAGGATATTGACGAGGAAACTGCATTTGATAAAATCAAGGAGCTTGAATTTGTACGATACAGCACCTGTCCCGAGGGCTTTATGACAAGGGCGTCGGCACTTAGTATGCGTGAGCAGATAAGAGTCAGCAAAAAGGCTGTTAAGGATAAAGTGTCTTTTAAAGATTACGGAAATCTGCTTATTGAAAAGTATCTCAGTTTTCCTATTGTCAAAAGTGTAAGGATAATTTTTGCTACGGAATTTGATGATTTTGATAAGCTATATCTTCTTTGTGATAAGGTGAAGAGTACAACCTCTGCACTTAATCACATTTTGGATAATGTTCTTTTTGACTGCTCGTCCTGCAATCTTAAGGAAATCTGCGACGAAGTAGAGGGAATGAAAGAGCTTCATATGAAAAAGGCAAAAGAAAGATAATATATAAAAAACCGTCATTAGAGACAAATTCTAATGGCGGTTTTCCTTTTGTCAGGACATTATGTTTTTATATTCAGGCTTGAGAATTTTGTCGATTACCTTTTCACTTATAACAAATTCGGGAGTACCCATTGAGCCTGGAGCAACCTCGTATTTGTCAAAGACGATTACTAAATCGCCATTGTCATTCCAGTAGAAATTGTGGTCTTTTTTAACTGATGCAAATTCTTCACCGATTTCGCTGTCATTTATCCAGTAGACTGCGTTTTCATCGCTTTCCATTTGCTCTTTCATCTGCTTTTTAATTTCTTTCACAAGAACATCGGAGTAATTATCGGCGGTGAATAAGTCCCCAAGCTCCACAATTTTGCCTTCGTTTTTATCAATATGATAAAACTTGAAGTAGGCATTACTGCTTGCCGCTGTTTCGCTGACATTCAGCTTGAGAGTAAACCAGCGGTCTGTGTTTGTAACGGTTTCGTAGTCCACCTTAATTGAGCCGTAGCCGTTATTTCCCGTGATTTCCAAGTCCTGGTAAAACTGATTAACGATAATCGTTGTAAGCTCGCTGACGTCCTTGTTAATGTAGTCGGCAGCCTCGCTGTTTTCGTAGTCGATTTCCGGCACATCAATATCCATTTCGTGATTTCCGTCGGAGTAAAAATAGTTGCGGATAGTTACAACCTTTACGATATTACCAATCACCGGAACCTTTTCCAAGGTTTCGGCATAAACGCTGCTGACATTCGGCAGTACGAAAAGCGTTATGAAAACGAAACAGGCTGCCACCGCAGCAACACGAGGGAAAAGCTTTATTCTCTTTTCTTCTTTTTGCTCATCTTCCGGCAGGCTGTCAAGGACTTCGTCTATTCGGTTTTTAACAGACTGAGGAATATCTTCCTGTTCCTCTTTTGCTTTGTTTTTTAAATATTTATCAAACTCGTTCAATTGTTAAAATCCTCCTTCAAAAGCTCCCGAAGCATTTTTCTGCCTCTTGAAAGTTGTTTTCTGACAGCAATGGGGCTTGTGCTTGTGATTTGTGCAATTTTTGATACTGAAAGATTTTCGTAATAAAATAGTACAATAACCGTTCTGTAGGGCTGATTTAAACTGTTAACTGCATCACGAAGTGCTAATTTTGTTGTTATGTCCTTTTCGCCGTTTTCGTAAATTTCCTCAGGCGGTTGGTCAGTAGGTATGATTTTTGAGTTTTGGCGTATCATTTCAACTGCCGTGTTGTGAACAATTCGCAGTATCCAAGGCTTAAAAGCACTTTCGCTTTTCAGCGAGTCACGGCTTTTATAGGCTCTGTAAATCGACTCGCTGATTACTTCTTCAGCGTCTGTTTCGTTTTTCACAACGGAGAGAGCTACACGGTACATAGATTTTTCATAAAGCCGTATGTTCTCGCAAAACGACTCTTTATCTGTCAAAATCATCCCTCCTCTGAAGATGAGGCACTTTGTGAAATTATCCACTTACCCCACTTGTTATAGTATTTGGCATAAAGATGCGTGCCGTCTTCCGACTTGTCAGCAGATAAATTTCCGTTTGCGTCGTCGAATAATTTGTTTGCATCAATATAAAATGTAGTCTTGCCGTCAGCAAGCTTTGACAGCTCTGCGTTAAGTCTGTCAATTGCAGTATTGTTTACAACCTTGTCGCTGTGGGAACGGCTTTGAGTTACGTGCAGATTACCCTGAATAAAAATCAAAGCGTCAGGCTGGTTTTCTTTTACAAAATCAATAAGCTCGCTATACTTATCTACAATGCTTTGAAGCTCATATCCCACTTCATTTATGCCAAGCATTATATATATCTTACCATACTTTTTACCGCCAAGCAATTGTGCAAGCGTTACCTTTCCCACATTAGGCACGGAAACGGTTTTATCCTGAATATTATACACACTCATTCCAACGTTGCAGAAGAAATCGGCATTTTCAATTTCGGCATATTCCATAAGTCCTACAGTTCTTGAATCGCCGATAAACAGCATATCGTCGCTGACGGGAGCCTTTGCTGTTTCTTTCGTTTTAGCAGTCGTTTCGCTTTTTTCTGTGCTTTCATCGTATAACAAGACCGTACTGCTTTTTGCAGAATTTTCCGTCGCTGTAGTGCCTATATCAACCTTTGACCTGCCGCAGGACATAAAAAGCACAACTGCCACAATGATTAAAATTAATGATAAAAGTGTAATTAAATTTGATTTTTTCATTTTATTTACCTCTCAAAATCTGAAATACAAAAACGGGTCATCAAAACCTCGGTACATACAGTAGACGCTGCCTGCAAAGATTACTGCAAGAATAATTCCTTTTATAGCGGGACTTTTCAGCTTTTTTAAAATTCTGTAAGGAATTTTTGTGGAGAATAATACTCCTGCTATGAGAAAAGGGAAGTACAGCTTTAAATATTTTAAAAAGTCGTACTTGAATACCGACCATACTCCTTCACCGAAAAAGGGAAACAGCCGAGAGAAAAATACTCCGAGGTTTCCTAAATCGTCAATGGCGAAAATTGCCCAAGTCAGCGGAATCAGGATAATCATATAAACGTGTCCTGCAATGGGATATCTGTTAAAAAATTTTCCTGTCAGGAATTTTTCCGTCACCAAGATGACGAAAAGCACTAAGCCCCAAAGGACAAAATTATATCCTGCTCCGTGCCATATTCCTGTAAGCAGCCACACGACGAGTAGATTTCTTATAGTTGCAATACTGCCGTTTCTGTTTCCCCCAAGGGGAATGTAGACATATTCCTTAAACCAGCTGCCAAGGGTGATGTGCCACCGACGCCAAAATTCCGTCATTGTAAGGCTTGTGTACGGATGGTCAAAATTCTTCGGCAGCTTAAAGCCCATCATTTTGCCAAGCCCAAAAGCCATCAGCGAGTAGCCGAAAAAGTCAAAATAAATTTGAAATGAGTATGCAAAAATCGCCATCCACGCAAGTGGAGTTGATATGCTTTCAAAGCCGATAGCACAGGTCTGTGACCAAAGCTTTCCAAGAGGGTTGGCAAGCAGTACTTTAAGCCCCAAGCCGAAAACGAAAATTCCCAAACCCTTCAGAGCAGATTTTACTGTAATATTCCGCCAACGCAGTTCCTGCTTTACCTGACTGTATTTGACAATAGGGCCTGCAATCAGCTGTTCGAACATTGAAATATAAACTGCATAGCGTACAAGAGATTTTTCCGCCTTGATACTGCCTTTGTAAACATCGGCAATATAAGAGATTCCCTGAAAGGTGTAAAAGGAAATTCCCACAGGAAGTGCAATATTAAGCGTTAAATCAACGCACCCTATACTTCCAATTTCACCTGCTATAAAGTTCCAATATTTAAACAGACACAGGCACAGCAGATGAAAAATTATCCCAAGGGACAGAAAAAGCTTTTTGCGTTTTTCGTGCTTTTCAATCAGCAATCCCACCTCAAAATCAGCAAGCATACTTACTATCAGCAAAATTATATGCTCCGGGTGATTGATAGAGCCCACTATGTAAAAGCAAAGACTGCCTGCAAGCAAAACTGCGTTTTTAAACCTGTAGGGCACAGCGTAGTAGCAGCCGAAAAATATTGGCATAAATATAAAAATAAATTGTAAACTGCTGAAAACCATACTCCACCGCCTTTTGCCGTTCTGACCTAAAGACGAAACAACAACCCAAAAGGTGACAAAAAAATTGAAATTTTTAAAATTCTGCAACAAAAAAGAGCCGTTATATAACGACTCTTAATTTATTTAAGTTTATTCTTCCTCTGCTTTTTCTTTCTCTGCATATTTTGCCCTTTGTGCCAGGACTGCCTGGTGCATTTCTTCCTTTTTTCTGCCTGTCAACTTGTAGAAGAAGTACGGAACGCCTGCAAGGAACATCATAATGCCGTGAACTATGGTGTAGAAAAACAGAAGCATTATTTTTGTGTGAAGGCTCTGCTCCTGAGCTACGCCGTCAACTGCCTGAACATATTCGATAATCGGCACCTTTGTACCATAGAGAATTTTAGGTGCAAGGGCACTTGCGATAGTACCGGAAATCATTGTGCCTATACCAACGATAAATGGCAGAGAAGCGTCAAGTCTTTTGCCTGTTTTAAGCTCGATATCCTCAAGCACGTCAGCCTGGAACATTGTTGACAGAAGATTTGATGCACCAAACTGTAAGCCGATAAGAAACAGAGTAAGTACAAATATAATCTGCAAAACGCTGCTTGGATTTTTGAAATAAGTATATCCAACCGCAAAGGCAATACAGTTTGCAATAACAGAATAAATACCGCTGGCGATATAAAGCTGTTTTGAGTTGAACTTCTTAAGCAGGAAGTTGATAACAAGCATACCTACCGCCGTTCCGATACCTGTGGGCAGACCGAAAAGCAGGAACTTTCCGGGACCTAAGAGTGCTTCTGCAAGGAAAATACCCATATAAGTTGAAACCCCACGGAAGCTCTTTAAAAATTCCGAAATAATAATTACCCAAGCATACTTGTTTTTGATAACGTCTGCAAAGCCCTCAAGAGGATTTTTCTTTTCGTTATTATATGTAATTCTCTCTCTTACGGTTTTCATACCGATAAGCATTGTGATGATACCAAATACACCGCAAAGTGACGCAACTGCAATATAGCGAAGTGCCTTGTCTTTAACAAAAATAGCGATAACAAGCTCAACAACAAGCGGTGCAGAGTTACCTACCGCTGATACTATGCCCCTGAAAGACATAACTGTGTCACGTTCTTTCATATTAGGCGTCATAACGATTGCAACCTTGTTTACGCAGTCGCCGAAATTAGTTGTAACAGACCAGGCTACTGCAACTGTAACAAGATAAATCATCAAAACTGTGCTTGAAACGCCTTTAGGTGCAACGAATGAAAGCACGAGAACTACGCCGATTGGGATAGCGACAAGAAGTGCCAGCGGTCGGAATTTACCGCCTTTTCCTGTCTTTCTTCCGTCAATGTACATTGCAATGAAGAAGTTAAGAATAAACGGAATAACCGATGTCAGCGTGTTAAATAAGCTTACGCTGCTGTCTGGTAATGCTAATACATTAACAAGATAGTCATTTCTGTATGAGCCTACTGTGCCGGTCATCATTGTGTAAAAGAATACAGCAATCATATACCAGACAAATTCGTTCATACTAACGTATTTTTTGTCCTGCTGTTTTAAAACAGATTCTCCCATAATATTTACCCCTTATATTTTATATCTTTTCCAGTTTATATTAAGTACTGCATTGTAATCTCTCTGCCTTTCGTCGCCTATCATTGAAAGGACAAAACTGTCAATATCCGAAAGGAGAGGATTTTTATCGCCAAGCTTATTTTCAATTATATGAGTGACGGGATGAAGCCTTTTAAGTAGCTTTTCCACCGCATCATACATAGGAGTACCTTTGACATAAGGCTCATTACCTACAAAAATATTCCTGACAAGCTCGACACCCACATCCTTTACAAGCCTGTTTTCAATGCTTTTGTCAACCTTAAAGCAAAGAATACGAGAAAGCTTTTTCAGCGTCAGCTTTTGAAGAAGCCTGCCGACGGCGGTAATGGGAATTTTAAGTTTTTTGTTTTTCTCGGGACCGCCGAAAAGCCTTGTAAAAAATGCAAAGTCATATGCCATAGCGTCAATGATATCTGTTATCATTCTGTCAAAACGCCACTGAAAATACTCCTGAGCCGTTCTGCCGCCTTTGTCATAATCAAAATCGTTAATGGTGTATGATTTAATATCTACTGTGCCGTCGTCATCAAAGGTGACTTTCCTGTATGCACAGGGACAGCCAACAAAACATCCTGTCTGCACGTCGGTAATTTTGCTGCCGCTTGGTGTTGTATATTCCGTCACAGCCTGAGCGTGCATATGACCTGTAAAAATCAGGTCAAGTCCTGCGTCAGCAAACTTATTTGCACATTCCTGCCAGTCTGTCAGCTTTGCGTCGCCAATCATATTCATTATGGGAGAGAATGGAAGAAGAGGGTAGTGTGTCATTGCAAATATGTACTGCCCCTCATCGTGAGCCTTTTTAATCTGCTCAAGTGCCCATTCCATTTGGTCCTCCCAAATGCCTTTAAAGCCTTTGCAGTCGCCGTCGCAGTTTAAGGCGAGAAGTCTTATTCCGTCGGCTATCTGTGCCACATATGACATACTTTTCCTATGCTCGCAGATTGAATCGCCAAAGCCGAAATCTTTGTAAAAATCTCTCAGGTCATCTCTGTCCATACCCTTAACGGGAATTTCCTTATCGCCGTCAAATTCACATGGATTTTCCGCATAATCGTGGCGTGCTGTTATAAGATAGATTTTCTTTCCCTGCTCCTTAAGCTTATAAAGCCTTTCTCTGAAACCAACGTGGCTTTGATATTCACCTCTGTAAACAAGGTCTCCGGGAATTAAAATTATATCTGTTTCCTTATCGTCTGCAAGCTGTTTAAATCCTGCGTCTATAATCGCCGGTGTTTCAGCAACACATTTCTGGTCTGTTCTGCTCCTTCTCTCATAGGCTTCTCCCTGAGCCTTGAAAGAGGAGTCATAGTAGTGCGTGTCAGTCACAAGATAAAAGCTAACACTCATAAATATTACCCCTTTATTTATTGTGAAAGATAAAAGCTTCATCTTTGCACAGTTACCCTAATATATAAATTACCACATATTAATTATTATTGCAAGTTTAATATATTAAAACAAAAAACTGCCTCGGCAAAAACCGAAGCAGTATAAATCATTAAGTATTATAATTACATTTTAGCAATTTCTTCTCTGAAAGCCTCAGCACTGTCAAACTCTTTATAAACAGACGCAAAGCGAACATAGGCAACCTCGTCGATATCCTTAAGCTTTTCCATAATAAGCTCGCCGATTCGTGCGGAAGTAACCTCTCTGTCAATAGCGGACTGAAGAGTAGTTTCAATTTCGCTGATAGCAGTTTCAAGCTCGGAAACGGTGACAGACCTTTTCTCGCAGGCACGAAGCATACCCTTAAGAATTTTATTCCTGTCAAAAACCTCACGGCTTTTATCCTTTTTAATAACTATAATCGGAACGTCCTCAATGATTTCGTAGGTGGTGAAACGCTTACTGCATCTGAGACATTCACGGCGTCTTCTTATACGCTCGTTTTCGTCGGTAGGACGAGAGTCGATAACCTTGCTTTCCTCATAACCGCAAAACGGACATTTCATAACATCAACCTCCAGGAAGCTTGTGCCTAAAACTTTTGTTTACTAATTATATCACAATATATAGTAAAATGCAAGTGTTTTTACTTTACAGCAATATATTGATAAAATCACACATTTTCAAGGCTATGTTCCTTTTTGTTGTATAAGAACATCCAAATTGCCATTGCACAAATAATTATATATCCCACAAACGACCACAAGTCAGGAACCTGACCGCCTAAGAAGAAATAACCGCTGATTGCCGTAAAGATAACATTGGAATAATCGTAGACAGAAATCTCTCTGCTTGGAGCAAATGTATACGCTGCCGTAATACAAAACTGACCGCCTGCGGCACATAAACCTACAAGGAGAAGATATATCCACTGCATTTTAGTCATAGGGTGGAAGTTAAAAATAAGATACGGACAGGTTACAAGACAACTGAAAAGGGAAAAGAAAAATACAGTAAATCTGCCGTTTTCGCCTTTATTGCCCATATGTCTTACGCAGGTATACGCCGCACCTGCACAAACTCCGCCGATAAATCCGCATATTGACGGAAACAACTCGGAATTTGCCATAGTCGGCTTGATAACAAACATTGCACCTATAAAGGCGATTCCTATTGCGACTGCCTGTTTCGGCTTAACCTTTTCCTTTAGGAAAATTGCAGAAAATATCAGCGTAAAGAACGGACTCATTTTATTAAGTATGGCGGCGTCAGCGGTAGATGCCATTTTCGTTGTGGCGTAAAAATTGCCGAACACGCCAAGAAGTCCTGCACTTGACCTGATAAGGTGATATTTCAAGCATCCCTTGTGTGGTTTAAAGCTCTCTTTATTTTTCAAAAGGGTAAAGGTTGCAATAAAAAATGCAACAAGATTTCTGAAAAAAACTTTTTGCAAA
>JAQXUH010000051.1 GCA_029219885.1 Eubacteriales bacterium
GAACCGTCGACCTCTAGCGTGACAGGCTAGCGTTCTAACCAACTGAACTACCGGGCCATTTGTGGTGGGAACAACAGGGCTCGAACCTGTGACCCTCTGCTTGTAAGGCAGATGCTCTCCCAGCTGAGCTATGCTCCCACGACGTTGTCGCTTGCTTGCGACTTGTATATAATACATTATGTTTTAGAAAAAGTCAAGACTTTTTTTAAGAAAAATTCAACTTTTTTATCATATTTTTTTAGTCGGCAGAAGGTGATAATTACGCCTCCTGCCGAAATGCCTTAATATGTTGAATAAGTAGTATAATTCACCTTACCATTAACGCTGCGTTTAAGAGTAAATTTATCTCCTTTTTGATTAACATTCAAGTCTACCTTTTTAGGTGAGACCTTTTCGCAGGTATAGAAAGTACAAGTAATTACACCGTTTTTAACAGTCATTGAAATTTTGATAGGATATTTTGTATTATTAGTCCATTTAAAATCTTCAATTGTTCCGTAAATAGCGGCGTCTCTGCCGAGAGGAACGTAAGATACTCGCTGTGAGTGCTGATGCCTTTCAGTAATCGTTACGTTTGCCCTGAGGGCACAATTAAACAATGTAGATGCTACCTGACAAATTCCGCCGCCTAAGCCGTTTTCAACGCCTGTAGTGCCTGTAAACACAGGTGCCTCCTTATATCCCCTCTTAGCTGTTCTCGGGCCTACAACTTTATTGAGTGAAAAAGTTTCTCCTGGATTTACAATTGTACCTGAAATTGCTTTGCTTGCCACCTTAAGATTTGTTGTTCGGTTTGCGTTATTGACATAGTTTGAAGAATAGGTAGCATAAACATTTGAAAAATATGAGCTTACCTTAGCACTTTTCTCGCCGTAATACTTCTTACCGTTATAATTTGAATACGCTCTGACTCTTACGTAATAACGCTTAGATTTGTCTATCTTATTTACTGTGTAAGTATTCTTTTTAGAAGATACGAAAACAGATTTTACATTTTTCTTAAGATTTTTATCAGTTGAATAGAAAACTTGGTAGCCTGAGCACTTAACGCCTTTCCAATCAATTGTAAGCTTTTTGCCTGATTTAGTAACAGAGGCAATATTAACCTTCTGCGGTTTAACTAAGCTGCCTGCCTCGTTACTGTATTCGCCGTAATACTTCTTGCCGTCAACAGTTTTATATGCTCTGATTTTGAACTTATAGCTTTTTGCGGAAGTGAGCTTTGTTGCTTTATATGAAGAATATTTTGAAGAAACATAAGCAAGGTGCTTATAATCTTTCTTTTGGCTGTCATATACTGCAACGTCATAGCCTGAAACGCTGCTGACCTTATTCCACTTTAAAACGAGAGATGATGTAGTTACGTCGGATACTGACACGTTTGAAACTTTTGCAGGAAGAATTTTAAACTTCTTGCTGATAGTTCCTGTATAATTGCCCAAGCCCGTAACCTTGGCAGTAGCAGTTCCAATTTTGGTATTATTGGAATATGACACTTTAAAATCAACATCCTGTGCCAAATACTGAGCTCCGTCGCCAATAGCGTATGAAATATAAACAACCGGCTTTACAGCAGAGCCGTTATAAACAAAGGAGGTACTGTCAAAGGACAAGGTAGCTTTACCTTTTTTTGCAAGATTAAGCTTTTTAATTGTATAATTTCTTGATACACTTGAGCAGAAATTGCCCTTGCCTGTTACTGTTACGCTTGCTGTTCCTGCGTCAACATTGTTGGCATACGAAACAGTATAATCAACACCATTTTTAAGTACAGTATTTCCCAACTTAACTGTTACGGCCGGAGTTATTGCTGCACCTGTATAATCAAATGAAGTCTGTGACAAGGATACACTGACATTACTGCCGCTACTGAACAAATCACAAGGAGCAATTTGAAACTTAGCACAAGCTTTACCGGTATACGACTTAATACCCTCAACGTAAACACAGCCCTCACCTGCATTTACATTGCTTGCATATGAAACTTTATAATCTACATTATTAACAAGAGTTTTATTATCACAGGTAACTGTGGGAACAGGCATTTTCTGCTGTCCGTCATAAACATAGCCTATTTCAGGAACGGCAACAGTTGCCTTTGAAATATCAATTTGTTCAGTATTCTGTGCATAAACAGTAAATGAAAATGCGGTACAAACTGCAATCACAAAAACTGACAAAACCAAACTTAATTTTCTTTTCATATTACTCTCCGTCATTTCTGTCCGTAATAAGCATTTTTGCCGTGCTTTCTTTGGTAATGCTTATCAAGGAGATATTGTTCAATTCCGATATCCGAATTGCTGTCGAATTTTGAAATCTGCTCTGTCTGGAATGCCATTTTTGATACCTCTTCAAGAATCAAAGCATTCTCTACAGCCTTGAAAGCATCCTTACCCCAAGTGAAAGGTCCGTGTCTGTGAACGAGAACAGCAGGACACTCGTCAGGTTTAATTCCTCTTTTAGCAAACTCCTCAACAATTACCTTGCCTGTATTGAGCTCATACTCGCCTTTTACTTCTTCCTCGGTAAGGCCTCTTGCACAAGGTACACAGCCGTTTGCAAAATCTGCGTGAGTAGTGCCGTAAGCCGGAACATCTCTACCTGACTGAGCCCAAGAGCACGCCCACGAGGAATGAGTATGAACAACGCCGCCGATATCGGGAAAGCTTCTGTAAAGTTCAAGATGAGTAGGCGTATCGGATGATGGATTAAGGTCGCCCTCAACCTTATTTCCCTCAAGGTCCATAACGACCATATCGGATGCCTTCATAGTATCATATGGCACACCTGACGGTTTTATTACAAAAAGTCCCTTTTCTCTATCAATAGCAGAGGCATTGCCCCAAGTCAAAACTACAAGTTCGTACTTAACAAGCTGTAAATTAGCCTGAAAGACCTTTTCTTTTAATTCTTCTAACATATTTTCTCCTCAAAAATCATTACATACCAAGCTTGTATGCAACGTCATTATAGAACAGTTCTTTCTTAAATGAATTGATTTCGGTGTCTTTATTAATGTGGATAAATTCAATTCCCATAATCTCTGCAAAATCTCTCATATGGTCTGCGGTGAGAGTATATGAAAGGACAGAATGATGAGCACCGCCTGCATAAATCCACGCTTCTGCTGAAGTCTGCAAACACGGAAGCGGTTTCCACAATACGCCTGCAACAGGAAGCTTAGGCATCTCGTTTACCTGCTCCTTACATTCAACGTCATTAAAAATCATTCTGAGTCTGTCGCCCATATCAACGAGAGTAACAACGATAGCATTACCTGTCTGTGCCTTGAAAACAAGTCGTGCAGGGTCTTCCCTGTCGCCGATACCCAAAGGATGAACCTGAATTTTCGGCTTATTCTGTGCAATTGTAGGACAAACCTCAAGCATATGTGAGCCCATAAGCATTTCGTTGCCCGGCTCAAAATGATATGTATAGTCCTCCATAAAGGCTGTACCGCCGTTCATACCCTCGGACATAAGCTTCATAACTCTTGTCATAGCGGCAACCTTCCAATCGCCCTCTGCACCGAAACCGTAACCCTGACGCATAAGGTCCTGAGCTGCAAGACCGGGAAGCTGTCTTAACTGTTGTAAATCTTCAAAGTTGGTATGGAACGCACCGAAGCCGTTTTCGTCAAGGAACTTCTTGAGAGCAACCTCTTCCCTTGCCTGATAGCGAACGGCGTCAATATTGTCAGTATCCATATCGTAATACTTTTCATATTCCGCCATCTGTGCGTCGATTTCGTCCTCTGTAACAGCGTCAACGCACCTGATGATATCGCCTACTCCATAGTGGTCTACCTGCCAGCCAAGCTTAATCTGTGCCTCAATCTTGTCGCCGTCTGTAACAGCAACATTTCTCATATTATCGGAAATTCTGAGAACTCTCAGCTTTCTTGATTCAGCAGCACCAACGGCAGCTCTCATCCAAACCGCCATCTTATTTTGGAATTCTTCGTCTTTCCAATAGCCTGCTGCAACTTTAACCTTTTTTCTCATACGAGCGTGGATGTATCCGTGCTCTCTGTCACCGTGAGCTGACTGATTAAGATTCATAAAGTCCATATCAATGCTGTCCCAAGGAATGTCACGATTATACTGTGTATTTACATGGAGATATGGCTTATTAAGAGCGTTAAGTCCTGCTATCCACATTTTAGATGGTGAGAAAGTATGCATCCAAGTGATTACGCCTGCACACTCTGGAGTGTTGTTAGCCTGCTCGATAACTGACAAAATCTCCTGTGATGTTTTAACACATGGTTTAGCAACAACTTTGCAAGGGAGCTTTGCAGTCCACTCTGCACACATTTCCTCTGCGTGTGAATTGATATCGGCAAAAATCTCTTCACCGTAAAGGTGCTGAGTGCCTACTAAAAACCAAAATTCATAATCTTTAATTGCCATAATTATCTCCTTTTATATGTTCTCGGCAGCTGACTTTTCAACTGCAAGACCTGATTTATACTGTTTCATATATTCTTCAAAGCCCTTAACATCATCTGCGTCAGGTGCGATTGTTGAGCTTTTAAAGTTGCTGAAAATATTTTTCTCTAAATAATCATCAAGAGTGAGGTTTTGACTGTCAGCGGCATATCTTGCCAGAACAGCAATTCCCCAAGCACCGCCCTCACCTGCTGTTTCAAGAACGGCAACAGGCGTATTCATAGCGGCAGCCATAAGCTTTTGACCTACAACAGGAGTTTTGAAAAGTCCGCCGTGACCCATAAGCCTGTCAATTGAAACATTTTCATTTTCAAGAATTTCCATACCTATCTTGAGAGTTGCCATAGTTGAATAAATCAAGGAACGGAAGAAGTTTGAAAGAGTAAATTTACTGTTTTCGCCTCTTACAAAAAGAGGTCTGCCTTGAGAAAGCTTAGTAACAGGCTCTCCTGAAAAATAGTTGTATGAAAGAAGTCCGCCGCAGTCCTTATCGCCCTCAAGAGCAGTATTATAAAGCATATCGTAAATCTGCGGTTTTGTAATATTGGAGCCCGAAAGACGTGAGTATTCATAAAAAATATTTACCCAGTAGTCAAGGTCGGTACAGCAGTTATTACAATGAACCATAGCAACAGGCTTACCTGTAGGAGTAGTTACCATATCAATTTCTTCATACACCTTTGAAAGCTGATTTTCAAGGACAATCATAGAAAAAATTGATGTACCTGCGGAAATGTTGCCTGTTCTTACTGCAATGCTGTCTGTGGCAACCATTCCCGTTCCTGCGTCACCCTCAGGAGGACACATTAAAGCACCCGGCTGAAGATTGCCTGAAGTATCAATAAGTGCCGCACCCTCAGCAGTCAGATATCCTGCATTGTCACCTGCCACAAGAACTTTGGGGAGAATGTCACGGATATTCCAGCTGTATTTCTTTACCTCATCAAGAGAAGAAAATTTGTCAAGCATTTGGGTGTTATAATCATTTGTTGTGCTGTCTATCGGAAACATTCCCGACGCTTCGCCTATACCGACAACCTTTTTACCTGACAGCTTCCAATGAACATAGCCTGCAAGGGTTGTGAGGAATGATATATCTTTAACGTGCTCCTCGCCGTTTAAAATTGCTTGGTAAAGGTGAGCTATGCTCCAACGCTGAGGAATGTTGAAGTTAAACTCATTTGTCAGCTTTTCAGCCGCCTGAGAAGTAATTGTATTACGCCAGGTACGAAATTCTGCAAGCTGATTGCCATCCTTGTCAAAAGGAAGATAGCCGTGCATCATTGCAGAAAAACCGATTGAAGAAAGCGTTTTGATTTTTGTGCCGAACTTCTTTTCAACATCGGCATTAAGGCTATTGTAAGCGTCCTGAAGACCTGACCAGATATCCTCTGTATGATAAGTCCATATGCCGTTTTCAAACCTGTTTTCCCAGCTGTGACCGCCTGATGCAATAGGATTGCAGTTTTCGTCCACAAGGACTGCTTTAATTCTTGTAGAGCCAAACTCGATACCTAAAGATTCCTTGCCGTTAATTATATAATCAGCCATAAAAATGACCTCCGATACTTTATTTAATTCATTTTACATTATCAATACGATTTTTTCAATATTTTTACAATAATTATTGTTATATATTTATAAGTTTTATCTTAAAAAGGTAGGATTTAATTGTTGTCGTTATTAGCCTTATAAACATCCGCCACTTCTGTAAAGGTGATATACGCCTGACTGTCAACACCGTGAACAATATCTTTCATCTTGGCAACCTGAAATCTGTTGACAACAAAATATATAATTGACCTGTCGCTGTCAGAATAATAACCCTTACCTTGCAGTACGGTAATTCCATTTTCAAATGTTTCAGAAAGAGCAATGCAGACCTTTTCAGGCTTAGTGGTAATTATAAATGCAGCCTTTGACCTATCAAGACCTTCGTTGATAAAATCGACTGTTTTAAGCGCTGCGGCATAAGCCACAATTGAGTAAAGCGGAAGTATCCAGCTTTGAATAACAATACCGCAAATTATGTAAAGTACTACATTATAAATCATTACGAAAGTGCCGACAGTGATATTCAGCTTTTTTGCAAATATAATTGCCGTAACCTCTATACCATCCATAGCGCCGCCGTACCTGATTGCAAGGCCGCTGCCCACACCTGAAACAATACCACCGAAGAGAGCACAAAGGAACAAATCTTTACCTGCAAGAGGTGAGAAAAATCTTACATCAATT
>JAQXUH010000052.1 GCA_029219885.1 Eubacteriales bacterium
CGCCGGACTGTTTCTCCCAAATTTGCCTTAATTATTTGCAAGCAAATTTGGAGCCACCTGTCGTAGGTTCGAGTTGCAATCATAAAAGAAATAAAAAAAGACACCATAATTGATGTCTTTCAGTGGTTGCGGGGGTAGGACTCGAACCTACGACCTTCGGGTTATGAGCCCGACGAGCTACCAACTGCTCCACCCCGCGGTATCGCTTTGTTGTGTTATATATTATAACAGAATAATTTTAAATGTCAATACCTAATATAAAAAAGTTGCATAAATTCTGCATTATCTTTGAAAATTAATAGCGGTGGTATGATGACGGACAAGGAAGTATTTGAAAAATACCTTGTATTGCACTAGGGACAATAGAAACGGCGTTAATTTTTAATGCCGTTCACTATCGGAAAAACATTCGCAGTATCTGGCAGCAAATGATGGCTCTTCACCGCCTGCGTAAAGGTGGCTTATATCGCCGAACTGCTGACAGCGAAAAACTGCCGTGCCCTCTTCCCTTTCCTCTGTAATCAGCGTTGTAACAGATGTGGGAAGTGCCACAAAATTATGCCACAATATCATAGGTGAGCAGGAAAAGATATGAGAAAGCATAACAGACTCTACGCCGAAATGACAGAACAAAACGATAGTATCATGATTTGAATTTGTAACCTTAAAATGATTTCCGGTGTGCTCGTATCCGTGCCTTGCAAGGAGCTCGTCAAGATTTTTGCAGACCATTTTATACTCTTTTTCCACATTTTTAGACTGCATAAGTCTTGTTTTATACCACTTGTCATAATCGTAATAATCTTTATTTTCTGTCCATTCGCTTGGCAATCTGTCCCAGCAGTTCATAACCTTAAGTTTTTTTCTTATCTTACCCTGAAACTCCTGAAGCCAAGGAAGCTCTATTGCCTCTCTGTTCATTTTCTTAAGGGTCAAAGATGCTGTATCTTTAGCTCTGCCCAAAGGTGAGCAATAAAACGCAGTAACATCAAGCTTTGAAATTCTGTCGGCAAGAAGCTCTGCCTCTTTCCAGCCTTTTTCAGTTAAGCTATCGTGAACGTAATCAGGGTCGCCGTGTCTTATAATAACAAGTCTCATAACAAATTCTCCGATAATCAATACTATATTCATTTTAACACATTTGATTAACGGCTGCAACTGTGGTATTATATAATCAGAAAATTAAGGAGAGCTTATGATGAAAATATTGATTGTGCCTGACAGCTTTAAAGGAACGCTGACTTCAAAGGAAGTTTGCGGCTGTATTGAAAAAGGTATAAAAAGCGTGTCGCCGAATGCGGAAATTGTGTCAATTCCGTTTGCCGACGGCGGTGAGGGTTTTGCAGAATGTTTAAGCGATATCTGTAATGGTGAAGTACTTTACACACCTTGCAGCGACATATACGGCAGACATATGAAAGGCAAGATATTTACATATGGTAACACGGCAATTATCGAGACTGCCTGTGCCAGCGGTTTACAGAAGAAAAAGGATGTAATGAACGCTACCTCATATGGTACTGGAGAACTGATAAAATCAGCTGTACAAAAGGGTTTTTCCAATATTATTCTTGGTCTCGGCGGCAGCGGATGCTGTGATGGCGGAGCAGGAGCTTTGACGGCTTTGGGAGCAGTTTTCAGGGACATTGACGGCGACGAAATTGACTTTCCATGCGGTAAAGATTTAGAGAATATTTACGGTGCAGGTTTCACTAAAATTGTAAAGGATATCCACTTTACATACGCTTGTGATGTAGACAATGTGCTTTTTGGTAAAAACGGTGCCGCTTATGTATTTGCTCCGCAGAAGGGTGCATCAAAAGATGATGTTATAAAGCTTGATAACGGACTTAAAATGCTGAACGCTTTTCTCCCTCGTGATGTGTCTAAGGTTAAAGGTGCAGGTGCAGCAGGCGGAATCTGCGGCGGACTTTATTCAGTTTACGGCGGTGAAATCAAAAGCGGTTTTGATATTCTCTGTGAGGCGTCATTACTTGAAGATAAAATCAAGGATGCCGACATAATTATCACAGGCGAGGGCAAAACCGACAAGCAGACACTGATGGGAAAGCTTCCCTACAAAATAAGCGAGCTTTGCAAAAAGTATGATAAAAAATGCTTTGTAATCAGCGGAAGTATTGAGGGTGTTAAGTTAGGCGACAAAACGGTAAGTCTTGTAGATGAAAGCACCTCTCTTTCTCAGGCAATGGCAGAGCCTGAAAAGATACTGACGGAGAAAGCAAAATTACTGTTGCAATAAAGTAGTTTTAAATATATAATATAAAGAAAGTAATATTAAGGAGATTTTAGATATGAAAGTTATACTTCCAAAGCACAGAGAATTTCTCATCAAATTCGAGGACGGTTATCCTCAGGAGGCTGAAGCGTGGGAGGCTCTCAACCAAATCGTTAAAGATTACAGCGTTGACGGAAAGAGTGTTTACACCGAAACCTTTATTGAGGACAACGAGGACAAGGTAAAGGCTCTTCAGGAAAAGTACGAATTTACATACGAGATTATCGAGAAGTAATTAGGTTTTTATATGGAAAAGAAAAAGGCTTTTGTTGTGGCAACCTCACATCTTGACACAGTCTGGAGATGGAGCATTTCCGACACAGTTGAAAAGTTTATACCGGACACGCTGACGAAAAATTTCGATTTACTTGAAAAATATCCTAACTACCGCTTTAACTTTGAGGGAGCGTACAGATACGAGCTTATCGAGGAATTTTATCCGAAAGCGTTTGAAATTATCAAGAAATATGTTGACGAGGACAGATGGTGCGTTTCAGGCTCAGGCTACGAAAACGGCGACGTTAATATTCCCTCACCTGAGGCACTCTTCAGAAATCTGCTTATAGGCAACAATTATTTCAAAGAGAAATTCGGCAAAAAAAGCGAGGATATGTTCCTGCCTGACTGCTTCGGCTTCGGCTACGCTTTGCCGTCAGTTATCAAAAATGCAGGACTTAAGGGCTTTACTACCCAAAAGCTTTCCTGGGGAAGTGCTTACGGTCTGCCTTTTGACCTCGGTATTTGGAAAGGTCCTGACGGCAGCGAGGCATATACAAGCCTTAACGCCAAATCTTACAGGTACAAATTTGATGACGATGTAAGGTCCGACATCAGCGTCATTGACAGAATTGCCGACAACGCATCAAACGCAAATCTTCCTTGGGCAAACCACCTTTACGGCACAGGAGATTGGGGCGGTTCTCCTACCGAAGAAAGCGTTCAGGCTGTAAACGACAGCGTAAATAAAAACGCCGGTAATGATTTTGAGGTTATCTCCGCATCATCTGATGAAATATTCAAGGAGCTTGACAAGCTCAGCAACGAGGACAAAAAGCATCTTCCGATTTGGGACAACGAGCTTCTTATGACAAGTCACGGAGCAGGCTGTTACACCTCAAGATGTATGAGTAAGCGTCTTGACTTTCAGGCACAGCAGATAGCGGAATTGGCAGAACCTTTCTGCTGTCTTGCTCACTACAACGGACTTGCTGAATATCCTAAAGAAAATCTTAAAAATGCGTGGAAAAACAGCATCAAGCATCAGTTCCACGATGATATTACAGGCACCTCTACTATGGAGGTTTACAACGATAGCTGGAATGATTATTACAACTCTATCTCTCAGTTCAGGGCTGAATTTGCAGGCAGTGCGTCTGCTCTTTCAAAGGCTCTTGACACCTCTTGGATAGACAAGAACGATGTTGCAGTTATCGTGTTCAACCCTACACAGTACAAGAGAAATGACAGCGTAAAGGCAAAAATTCTTATGAAGAAGAACGCCTTTTACATCAAAGTCAGCGACAGAAGCGGTAATGAGGTTCCGAGCCAAGTAACGGCGAAAAAGCAAAAGGAGCTTGATATTGTATTTCAAGCAGAGCTTAATCCTTATGAATGTAAGGTTTACAGCGTTTGTGTTGCAGACAAGCCGTACGCTAAGGACACAGGACTCAAGCTTACTAATCACTCTCTTGAAAACAGCAAGTTCAAGCTGATATTCAACCGAAACGGCGACATTGCGTATCTTTACGATAAAGAGCTTAAAAAGGAAATTATCTCCTCTCCTATCAAGATGGCAATGCTTCACGATACAGGTGCGTTATCCTATCCATCCTGGGAAATGAGAAAAGAGGATATTGACAAGGAGCCATTCTGCTACGCAAACACTCCGAAGTTTGAGATATACGAAAACGGACCTGCAAGAATTTCCATAAGAGTTACAAGAGAAGCAGATTATTCTACAGTAACGCAGACAGTTTCTCTTACGCCGTCATCACAATTTGTTGAGGTGTATAATTTTGTTGAGTGGAGAACGAGAAGAAGTATGCTAAAGGCCACTTTCCCTCTCGCTGCGACAAATGAATATGCCGTGTACGATTTGGGATTAGGCGTTATAAGCAGAGGAAATAACGCAGAAAATCTTTACGAAGTACCTGCTCAGCATTGGGCAGATATTACCGACAAAGGCGGCAGCTTCGGTGTTTCTGTTCTTTCCGACAGCAAGCATGGTTGGGACAAGCCCGACGACAGCACTTTAAGACTGACCTGCATACATACTCCTGCCGGTGCATTTACAAAGGATGCAAGGCAAGATTTGCAGGATATCGGCAGAAATATGTTCTCATTCGGCGTATATTCTCACGAAAACGGATTTGAAAACGGCACTCAGAAACAGAGCATTCTTTTCAACAATCCGCTCAGAGCAGTTCAGGCTCAGCCGTCAAATGAGGGCAAGGCCGGCAGTTTGTCACTGCTTTCAGTAAGCGACGATGATGTTTTAGTAAGAGCCGTTAAAATGAGCGAAGATGACGACGCACTTATTGTTCGTATCAATGAGGGCGTCGGTAAAGAGCATAAGACAGTTGAGCTTAAAATCAATAATTTTGATATTGAATCAGCACAGCTCGTCAATGCATCTGAAGAATTTATCAGCGACATTAAGAGTGAAAAGAATTGTGTTAAATTCAGTATCAAGCCTTATGAGGTTAAGACTTTTAAGTTGAAACTCAAGTACAGCGATAAAAAAGACAACAATACGTTCACACCTGTTAAGCTTGATTTTAACGCAAAAGGCTTTACGACTGATGAGAATATGAGACACGTTATTCTTCAGGGATGCGGTTTTTCACTTCCGTTAGAGCTTCTGCCGAAGAAAATAGTTACAGGCGGTATTCCTTTTGAATTTAATCAGGAGCGTGAAGCTTTGAATGACGTTCTTGTATGCAGAGGACAGACCATTAAATTCAGCGAGGATACTAAATGCGTTTATCTTCTTATTGGCACCACCAACGAGGAAAAGGTTACGGCTGAATTTATTTCAGGCGGCAAGAAAAATAAGCTCAGCATTTACCCTATTGCCCATCCTATCTGTAAGTGGGATATGTACGGAATGGGACAGACTGCACAAGTAAATCACAAGGCAGATTACGGCTTTGAATTTACTCACACTCACCATCCTGAGGGCAATATTACAAGAAAAGCGTTGTTCAACGTTGCAAAGATTAACTTAGGCAAGGATAAGGAAATTACACTACCTGAGGACAACAAGCTGATTATTCTTGCAATAACTGAGGCCAAAGAGGAAAGCGGTATTACAATCAGGTCTCCGTTTATTGACCTTGCGTCACCTGATTATGATTTCGGCGAAATTCCGCCAATTGAAAAAATCATTGACAAAGCGGAATTTGTTACAATCAGAGCCGGCAAAATTCAGGACCAGAAAAACGGCGGCAAGGGCAAAGGCTTTAAGAGAGACAACATTATTACAAATATTATACGCTCATATACAAAAAGTGAGTGGTAATTTGAGAAAAAATACATCAGCTTCGTATGCAAAAAATGTATACGAAGCTGATTTTCTTTGTAAAGGTGATTTACTTTTCAGTTAAAGAATATGTTAAAGAGCTGTGGAAAACCCTGTTGAAAATGTTGAAATGTAAAGGTTTATCACTTTTTCATTGTTGAAAACTCTGTGGAAAATGTTAAAAATGTAAAGGTATTAACTTGACTTTAACATAATTTTCCACATACAAGATTGTTGTCTATGACTTTATACAAATTGACAAAAAGATAAACAATTGCATAAAAAAACGCTCCCTGCTTGGGAGCGTTTTTTTAGTATTTACTTCTTGAAGAAATTAACGATATCTGTGAAAGCGTCGTCATCATTGTTGTCAAAGCTTGCCGGAGCTGCTGTTGTTACAGGAGCTGCGATAGGCTGCGGAGGAGCAACCTCATTGTTAGCTGTTACTGACTTGATTGGAGCTCCGGGACCCTCATCGCCAAAGCGAGTAGCGATAACGGTGATAATCATTTCATCTTCAAGCTCTTCGTCGAAATTAGCACCCCAGATAATCTCACAATCAGGATGAACTGCTGCACTAACGATAGATGATGCAGCATCAATCTCTTCAAGTCCGATATCTGTAGAAGCTGTAATGTTGATAAGTATACCACGAGCACCGTCGATAGATGTGTTGAGGAGCGGTGAAGAAATTGCCTGCTGAGCGGCAACCTCTGCCTTGTCCTTGCCCTTAGCTCTGCCCACACCCATATGTGCGTAGCCTGAATCTTTCATAATCTCTGTAACGTCTGCGAAGTCGCAGTTTACAAGACCAGTAGCGTTTACAAGGTCAGATACTGACTGAACGCCCTGACGGAGAACATCGTTTGCTATTTCAAATGCATTGAGAAGTGTAATCTTTTCAGCGGTTACATACTTAAGGTTTTCGTTAGGGATAACCATAATTGAGTCAACATACTGAGCAAGCTCCTTGATACCTTCCTGAGCCTGCTTCATTCTTCTTGAACCCTCGAAAGCGAAAGGAGTAGTAACTACTGCAACAGTAAGAATGCCAAGGTCCTTAGCGATTTTAGCAACAACAGGAGCAGCACCTGTACCTGTTCCGCCGCCCATACCTGCGGTGATGAATACCATTTCAGCACCTGTAAGGATATCTGTAAGAGCTTCACGGCTCTCCTCAGCAGCACGTGTACCAACCTCAGGCTTTGCACCTGCACCACGGCCCTTAGTAGCCTTTTCGCCGATAAGAATCTTATGTGTAGCTGTTGACTTAGCAAGAGCCGGCTTATCTGAGTTTACTGCAACGAACTCAACGTCCTGAATGTTACAATGAACCATACGGTTAACGGCATTTCCGCCGCCTCCGCCAACGCCTACAACTTTAATCTGTACAACCTTTGAATCGTCTGTATCTATTTCATAACGTCCCATACTGTAATTCTCCTTGCATAATATTTCTTAAATTAGTCAATTAGTCATATTGACTTTGTTACCTCTATATTGTAACAATATTGTAATCATTTTGCAATACTTTTTTTGAATAATTCTCAAAGTAATTGACAATGTTTTTATAATTTTTACGTGCATTGTTTGTAAATATTGCACAAATTCCAATTTTACTCACATTCTGCGTAAAGCAAATCACTTTACGCGTTTTCTTCTGTAAAGTAAATTGACTTGTCACCTGAAATAGTCATTGTTCCCTTTACATTCGGACTTGACTCATTTAGCTGTTCACAGGCCGCCAAGCCTTGATAAATCTTCTTTTGAACATCATCACAATTACCAAGCTTAAATTTAATTCTGCCGTCATAAACAACGTAATTGTCGCTTATATTATTACTGTAAATTGATGTTATTTCATCAAAATCGTTTTCCTTTACGGCAAGAGCAAGAGTTTCAAGACATTCGCCGACATCAGTGTTTTTAAATTCAATCTTTGTGCCTGCAACAGCTGTTTTGATTTCAGCCTTGCTTATCCTAATGCCCTGAGCCTTTTCAGCATTAAGCTCAAGAACCTTAAAGTTGTCATCCAAAAGAATATAAGTTTTATCCTTATTCTTTATTGAATATTCGGCTTTTGCGTCTGTAATCTTAATTTCGATTGTATCGGGAAGCTTTCTTTTAATCTGTGCATCATAGATATACGGAAGTGTCTGCTCAAGCCTTTCTGCTGCTGAGTCAGTATCTGCCATAAATAGATTTTCGCCTTTATCTATGGTGCATTGAGCAAGAATTTCCTCTGTGGTGTATTTTTCATTTCCCTTAACTGTAACATTATTAATGTGGAAAAATACTGTCAGTGACAACACAACAGCCACAGCCGCAACAAAAAGAATTACGCATATCCATACAAGAATTTTTCTCATCTTATTACGCTTTTTTCGTTTCTTTGTCTGCTTTGCACGCTTTTCATTTCGGGTGAGATTTGTATTTTTTGCGGACCTTTGATTTGGCGAAAGACTGTTTCTTTGCGGCTCACGATAAATCTTCGGCGGTTCAAGGCCTAAATCACCCAGATTTCTGTCAACGGAGTCGGCTTTTGCTCTGCTTTTATTATTCTTTTTTGTTGCACTCTTTTTGGACTGTTTCTTTTCCATTACTGATCCTCTTTATATCTGCTCCGAGATTTGACAAAGCGGTTTCAAGATTTTCATATCCTCTGTCAATATGATGAATACAGCTTACTGTTGACGTACCCTCTGCACCGAGAGCTGCCACCACAAGAGCCGCACCGCCTCTAAGGTCCGTTGCGTTGACATTTGCACTGTGAAGATGTTTAACTCCGTTTATTACTGCAAGCTTGTCATTTACTTGAATATCTGCACCGAATCGGTTAAGCTCGCTGACATACCTGAAACGATTTTCAAAAATATTTTCCTGAACAACCGACGTACCTTTCGCCACAGTCAACGCCGCAGCTACAGGTGAATGAGAGTCTGTAGGAAAACCGGGAAATGGCATTGTTTTAATCATACGAACTCTTCTGAGCCGTTTAGGAGCCTGAATTTTCAGACTTTTATCACCAAGATAAAGCCTGCATCCCATTTCGTTAAAAGCAGGAAATACAGGTGACAGATGAGTAGGTCTTATATCATCAATAACAATTTCCGAGCCTGTAATAGCACAAGCGGACATATAGGTTGACGCAAGAATTCTGTCAGGAATTATAGTATGCTCACAAGGATAAAGCTTTGAAACGCCGTCAATCTCAATAGTGGTTTCCCCTGCTCCGTAAATCTTTGCACCGCATTTGTTAAGAAAATCTGCAAGGTCAACTATTTCAGGCTCTCTTGCAGGATTGATTATTGTTGTTCTGCCTGTTGAAACAGCTGCGGCAATCATAATGTTTTCTGTTGCACCTACGCTTGGAAAAGGAAGAATTATTTTTGCTCCTTTAAGCGACGAGGCAGTACAAACTATCGACGAGCCGTTTTCACATATAGCCGCACCAAGAGACTTCAACGCCTTAAGGTGCATGTCAACAGGTCTTGTGCCGATTTCACAGCCGCCTGGATAAAATATTGACGCCTGACCTGTACGTGAAACAAGTGAGCCGAGAAAAATAATTGAAGAACGCATTGTTCTCATCATTTCCTCGTCTATATCAGAACTGTCAATAGTTTCGGCATTTACTGTTACGTCACTTCCGTTTTGAGTAACACGGCAGCCGAGATTTTCAAGTATTTTAATCGTTGTCCTGACATCACTCAGGTTAGGACAATTATGTATAATACATTCACCGCTGACAAGAATTGAGGCGGCAAGAATAGGAAGTGCGGAATTTTTTGCACCGTGAAGTCTAACACTTCCGCCTAAAGAAGTACCGCCTGTAATTTTAAATGTATCCATTTAATCACCTCTGCAAATTATCCTATGCAGAGAGATTATTTTTGCTATTTATTTGCCATTTGCAAGAGAAATAATAATTGATGCTATACGCTCTCTTGCGTCTGTAATAGACATATTCTTTGCGTTTTCTTCAACCTGTCTGAGCTGTGCTTTGTTGGAAAGAAGCTCGTCTATCATATCGGCAAGTGCTTTTGAGGTTAAATCTTTTTCCTCTAAAACATAGCCTGCACCTCTGTTAACAAGTGCCATTGCGTTATGGTACTGATGATTTTCTGCAACATATGGTGACGGAATGAGAATTGACGCTTTGCCCATTGCTTCGATTTCGGAAAGAGATGATGCACCTGCTCTGCCGATTACAACATCAGCAGCCGCCATACAAACATCCATATTGTCGATATACTGCCTAACCTCAACAGTACCTTTTCTGCCGTTTACAAAGCCTTCTTTTTCAAATTTTTCAAGAAATTCTCCGCCGTTAGTGCCAACAGAATGGATGTGATAATACTTTCCTGTTTCGGCACTGTCAAGAAGAATATCGTACATAGCGTCGTTAAGCGGTTTTGCACCAAGAGAACCGCCGAAAGAAAGGACAAGGAACTTGTCGTCAGGAATACCAAGCTGAGCTCTCGCCATATCCTTGTTTGCACGAAGCAGCTCCCCTCTTACCGGAAGTCCTGTAACAGTAACAGGATTTTTTGGCTCAAGGTGCTTTCCTGCATCTTCAACTGTCAGCATAACGCGGTCAACCTCTTTAGCGAGAGTTTTGTTGGTTATGCCGGGAAAGGCGTTCTGCTCGTGAATACAGGTAGGAATTTTTTGGCTGACAGCCTCCTGTAGTACGGGACCTGAAACATAACCGCCAAATCCTACTGCCACATCAGGCTTAAATTCCTTTATAATCTTTTTGCTTTGATTTTTAGAAGTAACAAGCCTGCATACTGTTTTAACATTATGGACAATTGCTTTAGGTGAAAACGAACGGCGAAAGCCTGAAATGTTAATTGTTTTAAAATCAAAGCCTGCATTAGGTACAAGACGTGCCTCCATATGGTCCGCAGTACCTACAAACAAAATTTCAGCGTCTTTATAATTATCTCTAATATATGAAGCTACGGCAAGAGCAGGATTAATATGACCTGCCGTTCCGCCTGTTGCAAATAAAATTCTCATTTTTACACCTATACCTTTTGTTGATTTGATTTTCTCGATACGGACAAGACTACGCCCACTTCAAAAAGCAGCATAAGCATAGCAGTTCCGCCGTAAGAAAAGAACGGAAGTGCAATACCTGTATTCGGGAAAGTATCAGTAACAACCAATATATTGAATATAGCCTGAATACCGATTTGAGCAACTATACCGATTACCATTAAACTGCCGAAACGGTCCTTGCATTTTGATGCAATATAAAAACCTCTGATAACGAGAGCACCGAAAAGAATGATAATGAGTAGTGCTCCGAAGAAACCAAGCTCCTCGCATACGATTGAAAAAATAAAGTCGTTCTGCGGTTCGGAAACGTAAAGGTATTTCTGCTTTGAATTTCCGAGTCCTACGCCGAAAAGACCGCCCGAGCCGATGGCGTAAAGTGAATTATTTGTCTGCCATCTTGCACCTGTTGGGTCATAGTCCTTATCAAGCCAAGCGGTAATTCTTTCGCCGGCGTAATTTTCCAGAAGCTCCGGAAAGGTTATTACCATAAAGGCTACAAGAACAATTGCACCTGCACCGAAAGCGAAAAGCTTCCAATTACTGCCGCCTACGAACATCAAGGTTGCACCGATAAGAAACATCAGTATTGTACAGGACATATGATGCTCAAGGAAAATCAGTCCGCAGAAAACAGCGATAATTCCCAAAGGATAGCAAATGCCGTATTTAAAAGTATTCATATGCCTGTAATAGTCGCTGATATAACTTGCAAATGTCAGAATTATAGTGAACTTTGCCAAGTCGGACGGCTGAAAGGTAATTCCGCCGAAAAGAGGTATCCACCTTTTGAAGTCGCTGACATTAGTGTGATAAAACAGAACTATCACAAGACATGCCAAAGTAAAGAACAGCAGAGGTTTTACAAATGCCTTTAAGAGTTTATAGTTAATCTTCGACATAAAAAACATTGCAACCAAGCCAACAACGGCGAAAATCAACTGACGTTCAAAAAAGTAATATGAATTTTTATTTTCGTAATAATACGCATATGGATATGAGGCTGAAAAAAGCATTATCAAGCCTATTGTCAGCAGAGCAATTGTCAGTCCCAAAAAAGGAATATCAATACTGCCTGTTATGAAAATATCACTCTTTTTTAAGCTGAGAGATTTTTTTGCCTTGACTGTTTTTTCAGAATCAGAATTCTGTCTTTTTCTGTTCTCAGGCATATCAATGCTCCTTTCATATAATTTATACTTATATATTATCAGCTTATTTTGCTGATTTTAGTTAAATGAATTTAAGCTTATAAATTTGCGAAGTTGCCGTAGTAATGGAGAAGTACACCGATTACACAGCCTATGGCATTAACGAGAGAAAAGATTACGCAAATCTTCTTTTCTTTCCAGCCGCACATTTCAAAATGGTGATGAATAGGTGCCATTTTGAAAATACGCTTGCCGTGAGTGATTTTGAAATAGCCGATTTGGATAATATCACTCATAGTTTCACAAACGTAAACGATACCGATTGGAAGAAGAAGCAGCGGGCATTTACAAAGATAGCCTAAAGCTACTACCATTCCGCCTAAGAACAGTGAGCCTGTGTCGCCCATAAAGGTTTTGGCAGGATTCCAGTTCCAGCAAAGGAAGCCTAATACGCCGCCTAAAAGTGCACCTGCAAAAATTTTAAGTCCTGCAAACTGCTGAATAAAGCCGATAACGATAAAAGCAATTGCAACAGTTGAGGTAACAGATGAGCAAAGGCCGTCAATACCGTCGGTGAGGTTTACGGAATTAACACAACCGTAAACGATGAAGATTGAAAGCACCCAAAATACAATGGCGGTGAAAATATTTTTTTCAAAATTAACAGTACCAACAAAAGGAATATACCAGCTTGTGTTATGAGAAAGCCACAATGTAAGGATATATCCGAAAGTCATAATAAGCTGACCGAGAGTTTTTTGCTTAGGTGATAGTCCTTCATTTCTCTTAAGCTTGATTTTAATAAAATCGTCTGTAAAGCCAACAATACCAAAGCCTACTGCAAGAACAAGACCTGCAATAAGAAGAACCTTTTCCCTGCCCTCCATCACTGCGGAATAATCGCTTTCGAGATTACCGCCTGAAAGATGATATGTTAAAGCAGAAACTGCAAAGGATACCACGATACCGATAATAAACATCAGTCCGCCCATATTAGGTGTACCCTGCTTTGACTTGTGCCAGCTTGGTCCGATATCAAGAATTGTCTGACCGAACTTCAGCTTTCTGAGCCATGGAATAATAACAAATCCCAAACCGGCAGTTACGCCGAATGAAATGATTATGCTGATTACTAATACAACTGTACTGTTCATTTATTTTCCCCACCTGTCATATACAATATGGATTACATCCTCAAGCTTCATACCTCTCGACGCTTTAAAAATTACTGCGTCGCCCGGCTCTGCAATTTCGCACAGCTTATCGGCAAGCTGTTCCTTAGTGTCAAAATGATAAGCGTTTTTAAGTCCTGCATTTTTCGCACCTTGTGCAATAACACTTCCCATTTCGCCGTAGGTTAAAAGATAATCAATCTTATTGTCAGCCGTCATTTTGCCGACGTCAAGATGTGCCTGCTTTGAATAATCGCCAAGCTCAAGCATATCTGCAAGGACAGCAATTTTCTTATTTGCTTTTGTATTTGCAAGAGTTTTAAGAGCGGCTTTCATTGAATCGGGACTTGCGTTGTAGCAGTCCTCAATAGAAGTTATACCGCCAACGCTGACGCTTTTCTGCCTCATTCCCTCAGGAACATATTTTGAAAGTGCGTCTGCCGATTTTTCAGCACTTATATTAAGATAATATCCAACTGCAAAGGCTGAAAGTGCGTTATAAACGTTATGAATACCGATAGTCGGAATCGTTATCCTTTGGCTTTTACCGAAATAATTAACTGTAAATGATGTTGAGCCGTTTTCCTCGGAAATATCTTTTGCGGTAAAATCGCACTCATTTTCTATTCCGTAGAAAACTACATTGTAGTCATCACTCTTAACTGTACTGAGCAGGTCATTGTCGCCGTTTAAAATAAGCGGTGCTCCCTTTTCAAGTCCCTCAAGAATTTCAAGCTTTGCTTTGAGTATACCCTCTCTTGAGCCGAGATTTTCGATATGAGAAACGCCGATATTCGTTATCATTGCCATTGTGGGCTTTGTGGCGGCAGTCAGTCTGCTAATCTCACCGAAGTGGTTCATTCCCATTTCAATAACGGCGGCCTGTGTAGTGCTGTCAATTTGGAACAGCGTTTGAGGAAGTCCGATTTCGTTATTGAGATTTCCCTGAGTTTTTATAGCGTTGTACTGAGAATTTACAACAAGATATGTAAATTCCTTTGTGGTGGTTTTACCTACCGAGCCTGTTAAGGCAATTACGGGAATATTGAATTTACTTCTGTAATATCCGCCTAAATCAAGAAGTGCCTTTGAGGTGTTCTCTACCTTAACAAAACAGCCGTCAATATCAACATCACTGTGAATCATTACAGCTCCGGCACCCTTATCAAGAGCCTCCTGTGCAAACTGATGAGCGTCAAAGCGTTCACCCTTAATACAGATAAAAAGGCATCCTTTTGTAATTTTCCTTGTGTCAATACAGACGCCTGATATTTCGCAGTCTTTGTTATATGTTCCGCCGCAGGCAGCCGCAATTTCACTTAGCTTTAACTTTTCCATAATCAATCAAGTGCAGAAAGTACCTCTGCAACTACTTCTCTTTCGTCAAAATGAATTGTACCTGTCGGTAAAATCTGATATGTTTCGTGTCCTTTACCGGCAAGAAGAATTATATCGTCCTTTTTCGCATTTTTAATTGCGTATTCGATAGCGTCTTTTCTCTGCTCTACAACGACGTAAGGAGTGTTAATTCCTTTCATACCCTCAAGAATATCGTCGATTATAGCAGACGGATTTTCCGACCTTGGATTATCGGACGTAACAATGCAGAAGTCTGAAAGCTCTGCGGCAATTTTGCCCATTTTCGGACGCTTTGTTCTATCTCTGTCACCGCCGCAGCCGAAAAGTGTAACTACTCTGCCTTTAGCAATTTCCTTAAGGGAAGTGATTATATTTTCAAGTCCGTCAGGAGAGTGAGCATAGTCGATAATAATTGTAAAATCTTTTCCTGTTGGAACAACCTCAATTCTGCCCTTAACGCCTTGAGATTTGCTGATAGCCTCAAGAACTGTGTAAAAATCAATACCTAGAGCCAACGCACAGGTGCAGGCACAAAGTGAATTGTAAACCGAAAATCTTCCCGGAATAGGACATGTGCATCTGCCGATTGTGTCGCCTACCAACTCATACTCTACACCGTTTGACTTGAACTTAACGTTCTTTGCAATTAAATCTGCATCGTTGGTATTTACCGCATAAGTTACAAGCTTATCAAAATCAAGGCCCTCAACAATCTTAAGTCCGTACTCGTCGTCGGCATTTGTTACTGCAATGTCGCAGTTTTCAAAAAGTCTTCTCTTTGCGTTAAAATAATTTTCCCAGGTTTTATGGTAATCAAGATGGTCTTGGGTGAGATTTGTAAAAGCACCGAGAGTAAATCTTAAACCGCTTACTCTGCCTTGTGCCAATGCCTGAGAGGAAACCTCCATAACGCAGTACTCACATCCTGCATCAACCATCATTGCAAAAAGCTTTTGGAGCTCATAGGGGTCGGGAGTAGTATATTTTGCAGGGTAAATTTCATCACAAATCATATTTTGAACAGTTCCGATAAGACCGACCTTTTTGCCTGAATTTTCAAGAATCTGCTTAATGAGGAAAGTTGTAGTTGTCTTTCCGTTAGTGCCTGTAAGTCCGATAAGCTTAAGCTTTTGGGCAGGATTGCCAAAGAAGTTTGCACAAATCGGTGAATATGTCTCTCTTGAGTTTTCAACGATAATCTGTCCGTCAATGCCTAAATCTCTTTCCACAATTACTCCGACGGCACCATTTTTCATCATTTCTTCAGCTACATCGTGGCCGTCAAAGGCAGCACCCTTAACGCATACGAAAAGAGAGCCCTCCTTAACAAGTCTTGAGTCCTGAGTTACATCAAGAACTTCTCTGTCCTCGAAGTCGTTTTTAACTTCAATTCCCTTTAAGATTTGTGATAATTTCATTTTAAAACCCCATTTGTAATATTTATCAGTCAAGAACTGACTGTGTATTTTTGAATGTAACCGTAATAACTGTTCCCTTTTCAACAACAGTTTCCGTTTCCTCACTTTGCCTGAAAGCAACAACTGTACCGCTTGACATATTGTTACCGCTGATTTCGAGGTTAAGGTCGTTCATCTTTGCCAAATCTTTTGCCTCGCTGACCGTAAGTCCCTTGAAATTCGGCACTTTAGTTGTCTGCTTTTCGGCATCATCGGTATAGATAAATACTGTTCCGCCGTTAGGAATAGTTCCTGCACCTGTTGGACATTGTCTTGCAACAGTATCACCGTTGCCAATTACGATGTAGTTCAAGCCGTATTCCTTAAGCTCACTTTGAGCGTCTGCAACTGACTTGCCTACAATATTAGGTGCCTGCTTTGAAATATTTTTAAGCTCATCATCATCATACTTAGGCTCGATACCAAGTACACTCATTGCTTCCTCAACAACCTGAGCTGCGATAGGAGCACAGAGAGCACCGCCGCCTAAGTCCTGATTAGGCTCATCAACGATAATAAGCATTGCGATTTCAGGGTCATCAGATGGTGCGATTGCTCCGAAGGATACAATATACTTATCGCCCTCGCCCTCTTCAGATTCGCCGAGCTTTGTGGATGTACCTGTTTTACCGCCGACGCTGTAACCTGCAACGTAGCCGTTTTTACCTGTACCGTTATCAACAACGGACTTCATCATTTCTCTTACAGTTGCGGAGGTTTCACTGCTGATAACCTGACGCTTAACTGTTGTTTCTGTTTTCTTTACTGTTTTGCCGTCGCTGTCAACAATGCTTGAAACAAGATACGGCTGAACAAGATTTCCGCCGTTGGCAATTGCACAAAGTCCTGTGCATACCTGAATAGGAGTCAGTGAGTTTGTCTGTCCGAAGGATGCGGAAGAAAGCTCAACTATTCCGTACTGGTCCTCTGTATAATACTGCGGTGACGCCTCACCCGGCAGGTCGATGTTTGTCTTTTCCGTAAAGCCGAAAGCGTCAAAGTATTTGAAATAATTGTGTACGCCTAACTTCTGTCCCACAGTAATGAAAAACGGGTTACAGGAATTTTCAAGTCCCTGAGTAAAGGTTTCAGTTCCGTGTCCAGGATGATAGTGGCACTTCATTGTGTACTTATCAACCTTGATTGAGCCTGTGCAGGTGTAGGTTGTGTCAAGTGAAACAACATTTTCCTCAAGTGCGGCACTTGCAATAAAGGTTTTGAAAACAGAGCCGGGAACGTATGTATCGGAAACTGTGAAGTTTCTCCACTGATTTTGAACTGCTGCACTTTCCGCCTCTTGCTTTTCTGTTTTATCCTTGATAGCCTTAATAGCCTTTTTGTCTTTGCTGTATGTCAGTATATAAGGCTCGTTGCAATCGTAATCAGGCATTGAGGACATTGCAAGGACGGCACCTGTATTACAGTTCATAACAACGCCGTATGCACCCTTTGCCTCGTACTCCTCCATAGTTTCGCGAAGTCCCTTTTCAAGGTAGTACTGAATTGTCTGATTGATTGTGAGATAAACTGAATCGCCGTCGGATGCTTCAACGGAGGTTTCGTAGTCACTTGCAATTTTGTTTGAAACAGCATCCTTTGCCGTTATAATTCTGCCGTTTGTACCTGTCAGCTCCTCGTCATAATAAGCCTCAATTCCCGAAAGTCCCTGGTCGTCGGAGCCTGTAAAGCCTATTACGCAGGATGCAAGTGAGCCGTAAGGATAATATCTCTTTGTTGCCTGCTCACTGCCGATACAGTCGCCAAGCTTGTTTTCCGAAACAAACTCGGAAATCTTTTCTTTCACATCGTTTTCGACTTTTTTCTCAACAATTTCGTAATGATTTTCTGCCTTTGTCTTTTCATAAAGCTCGGCTTTTTCTTCGTCATCGTACTCAAAGAGAGTTGAAAACTCTTCAACAATAAGGTTTCTTTCTTCTTCGTCATCAATTTCGAGAGGGTCGATATAGATGTTCCACACAGTTGCAGACTGAGCAAGAACATTGCCGTCAGCATCGTAAATCGTTCCTCGCATTGCGGAAATCTCTGTATCCTTAAGCTGCTGGCTTTCTGCCTTTTGTGCAAGCTCCTCGCCTCTTACTGCCTGAAGATAGAAAACTCTTGCACCTGTTGTTGTGAGAAGGAAGATTATTACAACTGTCAAAATCAGCAGTCTTTTGAGCATTTTTTTGCTTGTGTTCATTTTTTCTTCCTCCTTTGCGATTGTTCTCTTATTTATTAAAAGGCTATGAGAGTTAAGATAAAAGCTTAACTCTCAATATTTTACGCTTAGATATTTAATATTATTACTCGGCAGTTTTGCCGTCTGTCTTGCTGTTTTCGTTTTGCTGAAGTAACATTTGTGCAGCAGCAAGACGCTTCTCCTTATACTGAGAAACGTCAATATATCTTATCTGATTAGATTTCATTTTGGTCATACCAAGCTTCTCAACAGCATATTGGTCAATCATACTCATTGAAACCATACTGTCAAGCTCGCTGTTAAGTCTTGTATTTTCGCTTTGAGCCACCGAAAGCTCCGTTTGCAAAGTAGCAATTTCGTGGGTAAGCTCATTTTTCTTTGCGTTGTTGTAAAGAATTCCGAAAAGCATTGCCATACTCAAAACTGCCGCAATACAGATTTTTAAAACCATAGCAAAGCCTGCTCTCTGCTCTGCTGCAAGCTGAGAACGGCTTTTTTTCTTACTGTTTTCCCTGACCTTAAGATTTCTGCCGGGTGCGGTTTCAGGGATATATGATGGTGCGGCAGATGACCTGTGAACGTCAAATGCCTGAATGGCATATGAAGTGTCTGCCGAATATGAATAGCGTCTGAAATCGCCTGTATTTGTCATACTGCTCACCTTTCTTAATAGTCGATATTAATTAAAATTTCTCAAAAATTCTAAGCCTTGAAGAGCGGGCCCGTGGATTTTCCTCAAGCTCCTTTTCCGACGGAGCTACTGCCTTAAGTGTCTTTCCTTTCGGCTTATTTCCGCATACGCAGACCGGAAATTCTTTAGGGCAGGTACAACCCTTGCACCACTCATTAAAACGCTCCTTAACCATTCTGTCCTCTAATGAATGGAAGGTTATAATTGCAATTCTGCCCCCCGGTGCCAATACCGAAAAGGCATCGTCAAGGGTACTGCTGAGAGCATCAAGCTCTCTGTTTACTTCAATTCTTATTGCCTGAAACGTTCTTCTTGCAGGATGAGAATCTCTCATAGCTTTCTGCGGCATTGAAGATTTAATTATATCCACAAGCTCAAATGTAGTTTCAATAGGCTTGTCCTGTCTTGCTTTAACAATATTTGATGCAATTCGCCTTGCAAACTTTTCCTCACCGTATTTGAAGATGATATCCGCAAGCTGTTCCTGGCTGTATGTATTTACAACATCCTTAGCACTTATACCGCTTTTGCTCATTCGCATATCAAGAGGTGCATCCTTGTGAAAAGAAAAGCCTCTGTCGGCAGTATCAAGCTGAAATGAGCTTACTCCCAAATCAAGAAGCAAGCCGTCTATTTTTTCTATACCTAAATCAGCAACAATGCTTTTGATATTAGAATAATTATCGTGAACGATAGTGACGTTTTCCCTATCCCCTAAGCGTTCGTGAAGAACCTGAATTGCGTCAGGGTCTCTGTCAATAGAGATTACTCTTTTAGCGGTTTTGGCAATTTCTCCTGAATGGCCTCCTCCGCCGGCAGTACCGTCAACTATTATCTTTTCGTCCGTTAAATTCAGTGCCTTTATTGCTTCGTCAAACAATACGCTTTTGTGAACAAATTCCATTACTGAGCACTGCCCTTCACTTTATCCATAAGGTCATAAATACCTTGTGTGTGGTCATAGCTGTTATAAATCTTTTCATACTCGTCAGTATTCCAAATCTCGATAACCTTGCCCTTGCCCTTAAAAACTACTGTTGATTCGTTAGTAAGTGCAGCGGCCTCTTTGAGCCTTTGATTAACAGTAAATCTTCCCTGTGCGTCGAGAACAGCCTCTTCAGCATTATCGAGAAAGCTTGTAGTTGCATCGTACTTTTGATTTTCCGTACCCTGCTGCATAGCCTCGTAGGTATTCTCAAAATGCTCTACGGGATAGAGAGTAAGACATTTACATCCCCTGACCGTAACGGCAACCATATAAAATTCCTTACCCAAACGCTCTCTCCACTTGGTAGGAATAGAAAGACGTCCCTTTGAGTCAAGCTTATAACCATCTAATGTGCCGACAAAAAGCTGCATATCGTTCTCTCCTTTCACAAGTGTAACAGTTTTTTCAATATTTCCATTTGATTCAATGGGAATTGTATTGAAAGTTGTGGGATTTAATAGGAATTTTCACCACTGATTACATTATATAAGGGAATATCTCTATTGTCAAGGCTTATTTTTCTTCAAGCGTAAATGTAATTTTTGTAAATTTTGTAATACTTTTGTAATCTTTTGCGTGAAAAACAGTGGAATTTCAGTTGTACAATTGTCTATAATATGATATAATTACATCAGCAAAACAAAGGAGCGTTCATATGGAAGATTACAAAACAACCTGGCGTGAAAAGATAGGCTACGGCGTGGGAGCCATTGGACTTGACCTGAGCTACGGCCTTTTTTATTCCTATCTTTCCTACTATTTATCAAGCGTTTTAGGGCTTAAAGAGGGCTTTTTACTTCTTTTAACACCTCTTGCAAGAATTTGGGACGGCATTAACGACCCTATGATGGGAACTATCGTTGACAACACCAAAACTAAAATGGGAAAATACAGACCTTGGATAATTATCGGTGCTCTGTCTAACGCGGTAGTGCTTACTCTGCTCTTTACAAGCTTTGGTATGAGCGGTACAAAGCTTTATATCTACATCGGCGTTATGTATGTCCTTTGGGGAATGACTAATACTATGGCAGATATCCCCTACTGGTCAATGGTGCCGTCTTTCACCTCTGACCCTGACGACAGAAATCTTGTGGCAACAGTTGCAAGAACATTTTCCGGCTTAGGTCAAGGAATTATAACAATTCTCACTCCTATAATTCTCCCTCGTCTTTCATCAGGTATGACTACCGACAAGGGATATTCGGCAACAGGCTTTTCAAGATGGGCATTGATTTGTGCCGTTTTGCTTGTGTTCTTTGCAGTAGTTTGCGTGCTGAATACTAAAGAAAGACACGTTGTTTACAAAAACAGCGGTCAAAAATTCTCATTCAAAAAAATGTTCAGCGTTGTTGCTCATAATGACCAGCTCGTTGTATTTATCGTATTTGCAATGATTTCGAATGCAGGCTGGTATCTTACAAGCGGTACGGCAGTTTACTATTTCACCGACGTTTTAGGCAAACCCGAGGCTCAAAGCCTGTTCTCTATGATAGGTGCTGTAGGCTCTGTTTTGGGACTTCTTGTAATTCCTGTACTTTCAAAATGGTGGTCAAAGAGGAAGATTTATCAGTTCTCTCTCTGCCTGACTATTGCGGGATATGTGCTGATGTGTCTTTTCGGTCCTATTCTTAAAATCACAATTGCCCTTGATTTCAGCTACATTTTAGCGTCAATCGGTATCGGCTCAATGTTTGTTGCTCAGACAGTATTCCTTGCAGATATCGTTGACTACGGCGAATACAAAACAGGCGAAAGAAATGAGTCAATAACCTTTTCAATGAAAGGCTTTTTGCAAAAGCTGGCATATACTATTCAGACGATTATCCTTTTCGGCGGACTGAATATTATGGGTTATAACGAGCAGATTATAAACAAGTCTATAAACGAGCCGACAAAGACGGCTATCGGTATTATCTGTTTCGGCGTTCCTGCAATTCTCGTTACAATTTCACTTATT
>JAQXUH010000053.1 GCA_029219885.1 Eubacteriales bacterium
AGACATCAATTATGGTGTCTTTTTTTATTTCTTTTATGATTGCAACTCGAACCTACGACAGGTGGCTCCAAATTTGCTTGCAAATAATTAAGGCAAATTTGGGAGAAACAGTCCGGCGGACTGTTTCGTAGCAACTGCCATCGTCTCGGTCCTACCCCCGCAACCACTAAATAAAAGCCTATGTAGAACTATTCTATATAGGCTTTTTCCTTATTTTATGGGGCTTTTCAACACTATGTAAAACTACAAAAAACTACTCTAATGGTAACATAATGGTAACTTAATGGTAACACTCTTATTTTGTATGATTTTATTAACCGCCTCAATTTTTGTCTTCATATAGATATGTATCAAAGAAACATAGTGATTTATCTGTTTAAATAATGTATGCGAGCAAAAAATTAGAAGTCTTGCCACTACGCCAAGTGAAGATAACTTCCTCTCGCATACGCCCGAAACGCTTAGTGGTACGACTTCTATTGACAATGTATCACAAACCGATACTACTGTCAATAACAATTCTATGCAAAGCAAAAAGATGTTAAGTTTTCTAAGAATGTTGACGATTTTGATAATGCGGATTATAATTATCCTAAGTTAAAAAAAGAGAGAACACAAGCGATTAGTTTCGGAGATTATGACAAATTATCCGAGAACTAAGAATACTATAAATTCAATAAGCCTTTCTTCGTATAACAGCACATATTATTACATAATGGATAATGATTATGATGTTATTTGCTGGGTAAATATAAAGGCAGAAACATTCATGACAAGGAGAAAGAAAATGTTGACAGAAATAGAAAAGGATTTAGCAAACGACTTGAGAATGCTGGGGGCAGATTGGAAAACAGTAGAAGCGATTCTCAGCGGAGTAACAACCGAAGAACAACAGGAGGAAATGATAAACTCCTTGGCTCTGACCTACAAAAAGAGGGGGACAGTAACAAAGGAAGAAATGCTGAAAATGGTACTTATGATTACAGCACCGAAGAAGAATATTCGATAGATGTTGACACAGAAGTCAAAGACCTACGCAAAGAGAACAAGAAACTCAAAGAGGTAAATGAACTTCTTCGTCACGAATTTGATTTAACCGAAGGTAAGGAATCGAGCCTTAGTTCTGCTACGGCAATAGCACGGCGTATAGTCAAGGACTATGATTCTTCTCTGTCCGGTACAGAACTCGGAAAAGATATTAAAGCTATGGTTGACAGAGTTATGCAGGACGAATTCAGAAACTATGATACATTGTATTCCGAGGCACAAGCTATAGCTAAAAAGGTTGTTGACAGTAAGAAAAAGAAAATCTCTCCTGAAGCTCAAGAGATGATTAACGAAATACGGTCAACGCCTGTAAAACTGTCCGATACTCAAAAGAAAGAGGTAGCATACCAATATGGCAGTTACGGAGCATTTTACAGAGAAAATCTCGGAAAGATTAAAATAACTAAAAAAAGAGAAGTCATCGGTCAAAATGACCATTCAGGCTCCGTAGATAACCTGATTACAGATGACTTCTCTAACACCAATGTATCACAAAATGATAGTGGCGTCAATAACATTTATTTTAGAAAGATAATTCAAAAGTCAAATCTCACCACTACAATACTAAAATAAGGACTGTGAAATATTTCTCTTGCAAACGCATAACCAAATGGTATAATAAGATTGAAAGAGAATAAACGACAATAAACGACAACTGTACATCAACTAAACCTGATTAAATAAAAAGCGGCGGTGATAGTGTTACCTTAAGCGAGTAATTGAGGCGGGACAGCGAGTCGCTGTCTGTTATCATTAAAGCAAGTAAAACAGACGAATTATGCTCCACTTGATTTGAGAAATCGCTTCACGATTAACAATCAAGCTTCGCATAATTCTTATCATTATGTATCACCGCTGCTTTTTTATATGTATTATGAGAGAATCACTTATCGACGGCGTTAACATCAGGGAGCTGTATTATATCTCAAATAACGCTTCAAAATTCTACAACAAAATAGAAATACCCAAGAAAAAGGGCGGTATCAGAATAATTTATGCTCCTCAGGATAAGCTGAAATACTGCCAGCAGTTTATCGTCAAAAACTATCTCGATGATTATACTGTATCAAAATATGCAACAGCCTATCATAAGGGTGCGTCGATTTTATCTAACGCATTACCTCATACGAATAGGAAAAACATTTTAAAGCTTGATATTAAAAATTTCTTTGACAGTATTGATTTTGTGAAAGTTTATAACGTGTTTTACGAGCATTATCCGCAGGATGTCAGTAAGCTTTTTGCAGAGCTTTGCTGTTATAAGGATAGACTTGTTCAAGGCTCACCTGCGTCACCTACGCTGTCTAATCTCGTTATGAGGCGGTTTGATAACGCTCTTGGTAAATGGTGTGACGAACGAAATATTTCATACACTCGGTACTGCGACGATTTGACCTTTTCTTCAAATGATGATTTGCACATAGCGTATCACAAGGCGAAAAGAATGCTTTACAATATGGGCTTTGAGCTTAACGGCAGAAAAACTCACTTTGTAAATTCAAACTATCAGCAGAACGTTACAGGCGTTGTTGTCAACGAAAAGCCGCAGGTATCATCTGATTACCGCAGAAAGTTGAGACAGGAAATTTTCTATTGCAGGAAATTCGGCGTGGAAAATCATATGAGCCATTCAGGCATTGACGCCGACAAAGACGATTATCTTAAATCTTTGGTCGGAAAAGTAAATTATGTCCTGACAATAAATCCTGATGATAAAGAAATGCAGGAATATAAATTATTGCTGAAAACAATGCAGCAGTAAAACTGCGGCTTTGAAATATACCAACAAGGTAAAGCATTTTATAACAAGGCAAGTTTAGAAAATTTCAAACAAAAAAAGAGATGGCAGAAGTTAAAACCTCTGCCACCTTTAATTTTTATACTTAAAGCGTTATGCCATAAAAGAACGGATAACTGCTTCGCAGTCTTTCTTATCCATAATCTTCGGTACAGGATAAAGTGGGTTAGCCTCTTTAAGAGCACGCTCGACAAGAGTAGGAATGTCCTCTTCCTTAACAAAGTCAAACTTCTCAGGAATGTTCATATTCTTGTTGAGAGTTCTGATAGCCTCGATAAATGCCTTACCCTTACCTGCGGTGTCAAGACCCTTGCCAACGCCTACGATATCAGCAAGCTTTGCAAGCTGAGGGTAAGCGGCGTCTGCGTAGTAGTCAAGAACATAAGGCAGAATAACTGCATTTGCAAGACCGTGAGGTGTGCCGTAAAGACCGCCTAAGTTGTGAGCAATAGCGTGAACGTAGCCAACGTAAGCATGAGTAAACGCTCTGCCTGCAAGGAAGGAGCCCTTAAGCATATTTCCTCTTGCCTCTAAATCCTTTCCGTTAGTATAAGCCTTTTCAATGTTAGCGAAGATAAGCTTTGTTGCTTCCTCTGCTTCCCTTATAGTATCCTTTGTGTTGCTCTTGCCTATGTAAGCCTCAACTGCGTGAGTAAGTGCGTCCATACCGGTAGTAGAAGTGATATGTGGCGGCAAACCTACAGTAAGCTCAGGGTCAAGCACAGCATACTTTGGTCGCAGACAGACATCGTTGATAGCATTCTTTTCGTGGGTTTCAGGGTCTGTTACAACTGCTGCAACAGTAGTCTCTGAACCTGTGCCGGCTGTAGTCGGAACGGCAAAGAACGGTGGAAGCTTCTTGTGTACCTTAAGCTGTCCTCTCATAGAACGTACTGACTGCTTAGGCTTTACAACTCTTGCTCCAGCTGCTTTTGCACAGTCCATTGGTGAACCGCCGCCGAATGCAACGATACCCTGACAGTTGTTCTGAATGTACATATCCTTACATTCTTCAATGTTAGGGATAGTAGGATTCGGCTGAACACCATCATAAATAACATAGTCAACGCCGACTTCCTTAAGCTTTTCAAGCATAGGGTCAAGAAGATGAAGTCCCATAAGTCCCTTATCGGTAACGACAAGAACCTTATTTACGCCTTTGTTTTTGATAAACTCAGGCAGCTTGAGAATACTTCCTGCACCTTCAAGGAGCTCAGGTGATGACCAGTCCAATAAGTTCATTGCAACCTTAAAAACATTCTGGTAAATTCTGTACCAGCACTTTTTAAGTTCCCAAAGCATATTTCTTCCTCCTTTACAAATTATTTCTATATTATTGTAACTGTTTGAGGAGATTTTTTCAAGTGTTATTGTAAAAAAATACTCTTTAAATCTTACAAATTATATGTTATCATATCTATATGAACCGAAAGGATAGAATTTCTATGGACGAACAAATCATTTTCTGCGGTAACGCAAAGGAATTTTTAAAGGAAGATTTGATAAAATACAGTAACTCCTCAAACGGCGGTACGGCTTTCAGAATACCGAGCCTGATTAAAGCAGGGGACACCCTTATCGCCGCTATTGACAAGCAAAGCTGCGGTGCCGATTGGGGATATATCGAGCTTGCAATCAGAACAAGTGACGACGGCGGTGAAACCTGGAGCGATATCAAAACTATTGCCTCTCCGCCTGCGAGAGAAACAAGAGCTACTGCCGACTGCTACGCATCAGCATTTTTCATCGACCCTTGTATGACTGTTGCACCTAACGGCGATGTTATTCTTCTTATCGACTTTTACCCTGAATGTAAGGGACTTCATAACCGCAAAATGCTTGATAAAAAGAAGATTCCTTATTCTATGTGCGACGGAAAACTGCGACCTGCTCTTTATGACCGCGACGGCAATTTTTATGTTGTCAGGGAAAACGGAGAAGTTCTTAATAATATGCTGCAGCATACAAATTACAGAGTTACAGATTGGAAAGGCTCTCTTTATATTGATGACGATTACTGCGGTAATATTTTCCTTAACGGCAGGAGCGGTAAAAACGAAATCGGTGCAGTAACTACTTTCGGTGCTCCCCTTAAGGCACCAAAGCGAAATTATATCTATATGCTCAAAAGCAGCGACAACGGCAAAACGTGGAGCGACCCTGTGGATATTACATCTGACTTTCTCATTAAGTCCGACGGCACCTTTGTGGGTATTGCTCCAGGTGTGGGACTTACTACAAAATCAGGCAAAATGCTTTTCCCGCTTTATGTCAATAATAAAGAAACTGTATCTATATACAGTAATGATAGCGGTGAAAGCTGGAAAAGGCTTAAGAATCAGCCCTATTCCTGCAACCTTGACGAATGGCAGATGGTTCAGGCTCCCGACGGCGTTATTCTTGGTTTCGGCAGACAGAAACGCTACGGCAAAACTCCTGTTTCTGTTTCCTATGATGACGGACTTCATTGGGAAAAGGCAGGCAAAACAGGTGTTTATGCTCCAAAATGCCAAAAGAGCTTTATCAGTATCGGCGACTATGTTTTCTGCTCTCATCCAAGTGAGAAAAAAAGAGAAAACGGCGTCCTTACAGTAGGTAAGTTTTTTAAGAAAAAAGGCAGAACGGCAGGTGTAACCTGGCTTTCTGAAACTGAAATCAATAAAGGCTTTTTCGCCTATTCCTGCCTGACGCAGATTGATGACGAGCATATCGGCGTTCTTTACGAAGCACAGCCAAGCTCCTTTATCTGCTTTAAAAAATTTAAAATTTCCGATTTGATATAACAAAAAACAGCCTTGAAAAAGGCTGTTTTTTGTGGTCTAAATTATAGTTTAATGGAAGTGTGTATCTAACATTTCGTAGGGGTCGGCGTCCTCGACGGTTCGTTTGCGACCACTTCCGGTGGAAGATAAAGGGAGCAAAAAGAACTTAGTAGCGGTCAAAATTTGCCTGCGATATGAGCAGAAAGCAAATTTTGGGAACCGCCCTGCGAGACCCGCGAGTTACCCAACAATGCTGTTTATTTACGGGATGTCGAGGACGCCATCCCCT
>JAQXUH010000054.1 GCA_029219885.1 Eubacteriales bacterium
CTAACATTTCGTAGGGGTCGGCGTCCTCGACGACCCGCGAGTTACCCAACAATGCTGTTTATTTACGGGATGTCGAGGACGCCATCCCCTACAAAAATTCAAATAGCATCTTTTAAACTTGATACGCTAAACTATAATTTATATAGCAAAAAACCTGCGAGAAGTTCGCAGGTTTGAAATGATATACAAATTATTCGGTTTTTTCCGTTTGAGTTGGGTTAGAAGAACGGAGCAGCTTTTTAACCTCGTTATCTGTTAAAAATCTTGTTTTACCTGTTTTAAGCATACCGAGTTTAACTGGACCGATAGAAATTCTTTTAAGACGGGCAACCTCAAGATTAACTGCCTCACACATCTTTCTAATCTGTCTGTTTCTGCCCTCACGGAGAATAAATTCAAGGACTACTCTGCCCTCTTCCTCGGTAATCACATTAACATCGCATGGTGCAGTTTTTCTGCCGTCGATTTCAATGCCGTTTCTCAGTTTATCAAGCATTTCGTCGCTGACTGACGGTCTGACGGTAACTCTGTAAACCTTGGCGTAATTATGCTTTGGGTGAGTTAAAGCGTTGGCGAAAGAGCCGTCATTTGTCAAGATAAGCAATCCCTCGGAGTCCTTATCAAGTCTGCCTACGGGATAAACTCTTGCGTCAACATCAACCAAGTCCATAACTGTTTTTCTGCCGAGCTCGTCGGAAACAGTTGTAACATATCCTCTCGGTTTATTGAGCATAATGTAGTAAAGCTTTTCTTCCTTAGTGATTTTCTTGCCTCTTACGGTAACAAGGTCTTTTTTAGGGTTGACCTTGTCGCCTATTCTTGCTACATGGCCGTTAACCTTAACTTTACCCATTTCGATAAGCTCTTCGCTCTTTCGTCTTGAGGCAACACCGCAGTCAGCCATATACTTTTGAAGTCGTACTAAATTGTTGTTTAGCATAATATTCAACATCCTCGTCTGCCTCTATCGGCAGTCTTTCAAGTAATTTATTATTGCAGTAAACTAATGCTTCTCCCACCTTATCACCTTTCCTGACAGGTGCATAGATGAAAGGAAAATAATACTCCTCAACATCAATTTGAGAGAGAGTATAAAACTCCTTACTGTATGAGCAATTTACCGAATTTTGCTGTCCGCCGACTACCGCAATGCTCCTTATGTTATTTGCAGTTGCTTTTGAGTACATTTTTTCGCACTCATCATAAAGAGAAAGGTGGTCGTTCCAATCATCAGGACAGCACAGCGTAACGCAGATAAGTCGGTTGCCTTGATAGTTTTTAGCAGAAACAAGGCATCTGCCTGCTTTATCGGTATAGCCTGTTTTAACGCCAAAAATATCCTTATCCGCAGAAAGCAGTCGGTTGTGGTTATAGACTGTCACATCTTTACCGCTGATTTTTATATCAGCACATTGCTTTGAAACAATGTCGCAGAAAACATCCGACTTAATCGCCTGAGCAGTAAGAAGTGCCATATCGTATGCAGTTGAATGGTGGTTGCCCTCGTCAAGTCCCGACGGCGTTACGAAATAAGAATTTTTCATTCCGATTTCATCGGCACGCCTGTTCATCATAACTGCAAAATTTTCTTTACTGCCGTCAATAAACTCAGCAACAGCGTTGGCGGAATCATTGCCTGAAGTCAGCATCATACCGCACAGAAGGTCATAAAGAGTGAGAGTGTCATTTGCTTTTAATCCTAATGACGAGCCCTCAACATTAACCATCTGCTCTGTAATTGTGACAGTTTCATCAAGTCTGCCGCTTTCAACCGCCAAAAGAGCCGTCATAATTTTAGTGGTCGATGCAATAGAACGCTCCTCATAAGCATTCTTTTCATAAAGAATTTTCATAGTCTGTGCATCAATGACGATTGCAGACCGAGCACTATTATCTGCACCGTAAGCAGTCAGCGGAAAGATAAACAAAAACGCTAAAACAAAAGACAGCCTTTTTAACAAAATAATCACCCACATAAATAATATGCAGGTGATAAAAATTTATAATTATTCCGCTGTGTTTTCATCAGTAGCGTCCTCTTTTTTGTCAGCCTTAAGGAGCTCTGTAACCTTGTCAACAAGTTCAGGAATCATAGCAATTGCACGGTCAGCAGAAGAGGTGTAGTTATTAATCTGCATCATTCTGCACTTTCCGTTTTCAATTACGATAAATGCAACAGGAGTAATTGTAATTCCTCCTCCGCCGCCGCCACCGAAAAGCTCAGCATTCTGCTTTGAAGGAAGGTCTGTACCGCCTGAAGTAAAGCCGTATGAAACCTTGGATACAGGAATAAGAGTAGTATTTCCTGTTGTCATTGGCTCGCCGATGATAGTTGATACATCAACCATCTCACGCATTTTTTCAAGCGTATTTTCCATTATTTTGTTTACCGGAGTTTCTTTCATAATAACTAATCCCCTTTTTTATTTTTTATTAAATTCTTTAAGAATATAAATACTGCTTTAAGTGCGACTTTAAGAAGAAGTCCCACGCTGATACTGCCGATGAACTGAAATTCAACTTCTGTTCTGTCGGCAATGAAATCAGGCTGAATGTAATCATCATAATTATCAACCTTCATTCCGTTTAATATCATACCCTTTAAAGGATAATAATACTTGCAAAGCTTACCATAGGAACGTGCAATCATATCTGCATCCGGTCCGCCTACCAATATCATAACATAAAGTGAGTAAATATGTAAACCCCTAATTAATGTAGAAACGGCAGAATTTGCAGTTTCAAGCAAATTTGACACAAGGGACATTATACCTACAATGCCCTCTTTATCCCACAAATTCTTAAGCGGATTAGATTTCGGCTTTTGATTTTCAGCAGGCTTTTGGGTGTTATCATCTGCTGTTTTAGTGTTGTCAGCTGCAACTGTGTCAGCGTTTTCAGCAATTTCTGTCTGCTTTTCGTCATCGGTATTGCTTTTCGCAGATTTTTTATCTTTTTTCTTTTTCTTCTTTTCTTTATCTTCTTCAGCTACCTGTTCTGCTTTTTTCTCAGGAAAAAGAACAAAAGAAAGTATTTTTGAAAGCTCGATATCCTTTTCTATGAAAAGCACCTGAATTCTTGTCTGCCAGCCTTTATCATAGATAAGTGTAAATGTTGCCGAAAGAGAAAGAACAGCAATAATTATAACTGCCAAAACCGCAAGAATAATTAAAAATACTTTCATTAATCATCCTCCTTTTCAGCATCATCAGTTGAAGCAGAAGTGTTTTCAGCTGAGTTTTGACTGTTTTCTTCATCGTTTTCTTCAAAAAGTGATGTTTGATTTTCGTCCTTTTCCTCGTTATTTTCAGGGAGGTCAGGCAAATCGTCAAGGCTGTTTAAGGAGAAACAGCGAAGAAACCTGTCTGTCGTGCCATATACGAGAGGTCTGCCGGGCAAATCAAGCCTGCCCTTTTCCTCAATCAAGCCTTTTTGAATGAGATTTGAAACAGGGCCGCTGCAATCAACTCCACGAATCTGCTCAATAAATGACCTTGTAACAGTCTTGTTATACGCCACAATAGCAAGAACTTCAAACGCAGCCTGACTAAGCGGTGTATTTTTCTTAATTTCCAAAAGTGCTCTTACATCGTCGGCGTACTCCTCACAAGTACAAAGCTGATACTTGCCGTCAACACGAATAAGCCTTAAACCGCTTTCGTTTTCGTCATACATAGCCTCAAGATGACCGAGCATTTTTATTACATTTTCAACATCAATATCAAGCACCTCAGCAAGCCTTTCAGGCTCTACAGGGTCACCTGCGGCGAAAAGCATTGCTTCAATAGACGCCAATACATTTTTACTGCTCAATATTATTTACCTCGTTCAAAATCTCTACTGACGGATTATGCATATCACCATCAATAGTTATCCTTTTAGTTTTTGCAAGCTCAAGCACAGCAAGAAAGGTTGCCACCATATCACTCTTTGTTTCTGCATCCTGAAAGAGATTAAGAAATCTAACCTTCTTTCCTTTCATAAGCTTATTCATAACCGACGAAACTTTAGATGCAACTGCAACAAATTTCTTTGCAACAATCACTTTGAAAGAGTCAAGAGGCGGTGGTAATTTTCTTCTGCCTCTGCCTGCGGCTGAAATGTATGCGTTTAAAAGCTCCTCGCCCTCATGAAAACGCTCATAATCATAATTAACATAGCCTTCCTGAGGTGGACGTACAAATCGGTTAAAGCCGTCTGTCTGCTGAGAAAGCTTGCCAGCCATAAGCTTACAGTCACGATATTCAATCAGCTCGCCCGTAAGCTCTTTTTTGAGAATTTCAGCCTCCTCGTGCTTCGGAAGAAGAGAAACAGTTTTGATATAAATAAGCCTTGCCGCCATTTCAAGGAAATCGCCTGCAACATCAAAATCTTGTTCCTGCATCTGCCTTACATAATCGACATACTGATTAACAAGCTCTACAATAGGAATGTCATTTATATTCAGTTTATGCTTTGAAATCAGATGTAAAAGCAGGTCCATAGGTCCCTCAAATACATCAATTTTATAGCTGAGCTGTTCCATTAAATGCCTCCGAAAATCAGCTGTGGAATAATAGAAATAAGTTTCATCATAGCAGACGAAAGCCACGCAATAGGTGTGTCAAGAACGCCTAAAAAAAGAAGTACAAAGAGTGCAAGCATAATATATCTTTCATACTGCATATATTTGAAATATTTATCCTCAGGCAGTAATGCACCGAGAATTTTTGCTCCGTCAAGAGGCGGAATAGGAATAAGATTAAATACTGCAAGCGAAACATTTACAGACGCTGCAAAATAAAAGAAATACATAATGGCATACATCACGGTTGACCCGTTATAAAATGATGCCAAAGCGTAGTAAACGAATACTGAAACAAAGCCCATAAGCAGATTTGATACAGGACCTGCAAGAGCAGTAAGAGCCATTCCGTTTTTAGGATTTTTAAAGTTATTTGGATTTACAGGCACAGGATTTGCATATCCGATACCGAACAAAAATATCATCAGCGTACCGATTGGATTAAGATGTGCAAAGGGATTAAAAGAAAGTCTGCCTTGATTTTTCGCTGTATTATCGCCTAATTTATAAGCCACCAAGCCGTGAGCCAATTCGTGAATCGGCAGACAGCAAAACACTACAAAACAGCGTGACAAAATAACTATAATTGCAAGAAGATACTCCCCTTGTCTTAAATATGAAAGAATTGAAAGCATATAATCATCCTTTGAGCTTTGCTTTTACAATACGGTCATTGCCGTAAATATCTTTATATACATTAATTTTATCAAAATTAGTAAGCACCGACTTGATACTGTCGCCTTGGTCATTACCGATTTCAAGGAAAAGTGTTCCGCCGCCATTAAGCTTACAAGCATAATTATCGTTGATTATGCGGTAAAAGTCAAGACCATCTTTTCCGCCGTCAAGTGCCATTTTCGGCTCATACTGAACCTCGGACTGCAAATTTTCAAGCTCGTCTGTTTTGATATACGGCGGATTGGAAACGATTATGTCAGCATTTGGCAGGTCACATTTATCCTTAATATCGGCACAGATTACCTTTGCGTTATCAATATCCTGTGCATTTTTAAGAAGATAAAACATTGCGTCCGCACTTTTTTCAACGAGATAAACAGTTGCATTTGGACAGGCTTTAGCGACACTAATACCGATACAGCCCGAGCCTGAACATAAATCGTAAACAATGCAGTTATCCTTAGATTTAACTTCTTCAATAACCTTTTCTACAAGCTCCTCTGTTTCAGGTCTTGGAATTAAAACGCCTTTTCCAACATAAAATTCGCTATCAAAAAAGTCCCACTTTCCAATAACATACTGTAACGGCTCACCGCTTTTAACTCTCCATAGCAAATCTGCAAAACGTTTCATAATAACATCGTCATTGATATGCTGAGGATATTCGCTGTTTTTTATACCATCAAGGTGGCAGACAAGGCAAAGTGATTTAAATTCTGCCTCGTCAACGCCGTTTGAGGAAAGAAAGTAAACGCCGTAATTATACGCTTCCTTAAGTGTCATTTTATTTCGTCATCCTCCGGATTATCTGTAATAACCGCTTTGAGAGAAGCGATACCGCACTCGATAATCTTATCGTCAGGCTCTTTAGTGGTAAGTCTTTGCATCCAAAGTCCGGGAGCACTGACTATTTTAACAAAAAGGTTATCATGCTTGCCTGCATACTTGATAAATTCATATCCAAGTCCCATTATCAGTGGAAGAAATGCAAGCTTTAAAATCATCCAAAGCACCTTAATTTGTGCAATAGACGGAAAAATTTTTGAAAGAAGTGTGCTGACAATTATGCCAAGAATCAGCATTACAAATATAAATGATGTTCCGCATCTCGGATGAAAACGTGTGCATTTTTTTACGTTCTCAACTGTAAGCTCCATTCCTGCCTCATAACAAGCAATAGACTTATGCTCTGCACCGTGATACATAAATGTTCTTTTAATATCTTCCATATGGCTTACAAGTGCTATATAAATAATGAAAATGATAATTTTCAAAACGCCTTCGATTGTTCCCTGCCAAGGAGTTAAAGCTGAACCGGTCCATTCATTAAGCTTATTGAAAACGAATACAGGAAGATAGAAGAAAATCAGAAAAGCGAGGGCAAAGCCCAAAACTGTACCAATGCCCATTATGATATCCATAAACTTATCGCCTAATTTATCAGTAAGCCACTTTTCAAACTTGTTCATTTCCACATCTTCAAGGTCTTCCGTACCTGAAACCTCGGCGGAATACATAAGAAGCTTATAACCGGAAATCATTGATTCTACAAAAGCTACAATACCCCTGATAATAGGAAGTCCGAAAAATTTATTTTTATCCTTAAGATGCTTTACATCGTGATGTTCAACAAGAATTTCGCCGTCGGGCTTTCTAACGGCAGTTGCAACACCTTTTGGCCCCTGCATCATAACACCTTCGATAAGTGCCTGACCTCCCACAGAGGTCTTGTGTGTTTTCTTTTCGCTCATATTTCAGCCTTTCATTTCCATTCCTCTGTCAATTTCAGCATCGGCATTACTCTGCTCTATATCGTGAAGCTGATTTTCAGATGGTGCATTTTCTACAGGTAAATTTATTGTAACAAGGGTACCTTTGCCCTCTTTACTGTCAATTTCAAGACTTCCGCCGTGAAGATTAACTATTTCATTTGTTACTGCAAGACCTATGCCTGAACCTCTTACAGACATATTAGCCTTGTAAAATTTCTCTTTAACGTGTGGTAAATCTTCTTTACTGATACCGCAGCCTTGGTCGGCAATTCTGATTCGTACAAAATCTTTGCCATCGAGTTTAACAAACTCGGCTTTAACAAAAATCTTGCCCGGTGAACGAGAATATTTAAGTGCGTTATCAAGAATATTCATAAATACCTGCTTAAGTCTATTAGCGTCAGCATCAGCAACAGCAGGCATTTCAGGAATACTGTATCTTACCTCTATTCCCTCTCTCATAGCTCTTTCACGGAAAGTAAATACAGTTTCGTCAAGCTCTGCAAAAATATCCGTCTTAGCAAGCTTAAGCTTCATTCTGCCACTTTGAAGCCTTGAGAAATCGAGAAGCTCCTCAACAAAGCCCTCAAGTCTTCCTGCCTCTTTAACGATAACCTGAAGACCTTTTCTCGTCAGCTCGTCAACAGAATCATCCATACTGAGAGTAAGAGTTTCACCCCAACCCTTAATAGACGTCAAAGGCGTTCTGAGCTCGTGAGATATAGTAGAAATAAAATCGTTTTTCATTTTATCGGCAGATGCAATTTCCTCTGCCATTGTGTTAATAGAGTCGCAGAGATTACCGATTTCGTCATTATATTTCTTTTCAATACGAACGGAATAGTCGCCTTGAGAAATCTTTTTTGTAGTTTCTTCAACCTCCTGAACAGGAATAATAATAGAACGGATGAAGAAAAGATTTGAATAAACAATAAGTGCAAATACAAACAAAAGTGCAATAAATATAAGGAAAATAATATTTCTAATCTGTTTATCCACAAGCTCCAAAGAGGAAAGCACTCTGATAGTACCAACATTATCGCCGTCGGAATTCTTAATAACACGGCAGACAGCCATAACCTTTTCACCGCTGTCAAGCTTGCCGACAAACTTCGCTTTTCCGTTTTCGCTGACAAGTGCCTCGCTGTAATCAGGCATTTCCTGCTTTTCGATAGCGAAACCGCTTGAAGACGCAATAACCTCGCCGTCATTGTTGATTATCCATGTAGTAGTTTTCTCTTTATAACTAAAGCTGTCGATAAATTCAGCAGCAGATTGTTCAAGCGTTGCACCGGCATCAAGATTTGCGGAAAAATAACTGACAGCCGTAGCAGATGCACCGGAATTTAAAATACTTTCTACATTAGAATAGTAGTAATTCTTAATAGAGAAAGAAGAAATAACAAAAAAGCAAACGAAAAATATTGCAATAACACCGAGAATACTAACAAGCCATCTCAGCGTCAAGCCCTCAAATTTAGGCATATGCAGTTTTTCTTTTAAAAATTTTTTCATTTGCCTTTGTCCTTAAATAATTACTGATTATCTGTTACCCACTTGTAGCCCAAGCCCCAAATTGTTATAAGTCTTGTAGGACTTGACGGATTATCCTCAACCTTCATTCTCAAACGGCGGATATTTACATCAACGATTTTTTCATCGCCAAAGTAGTTAGCACCCCAAACCTGCTTGAGAATTTCAAGTCTTGACAAAGCTGCGTTTGGATTTTTGAAGAAATATTCAATAATCTGGAATTCAACCTGAGTAAGCTCAATAAGCTGACCGTTCTTTGACAGAGTTCTGTTCCTGAGGTTAAGCTCGAACTCGTTAAGGATAATACTTTCACCTGTTGTGTCATTCTTGCGAAAACCTCTTGTCATTTCAACTCTGCGGTAAACTGCGTCAACTCTCGCCATCAGCTCACTTGGAGAGAATGGTTTGGTAACATAATCGTCTGCACCGAACAGCAAGCCTGTTACCTTATCCATTTCCTGCGTTTTGGCACTAAGCATAATAATGCCCAAATCGGAAGAACGCTTTCTCATTTCCTTACAGACTGTTAAGCCGTCAAGCTCAGGCATCATAATATCGAGAATTGCCACATCAAATCCGTTTTCATCCTCGTTGAACTTTTCAAGTGCAACAGCACCATTCTCTGCCTGCTCAACCTCGTATCCGCTTCTTGTGAGGTTAATCACAATAAACTCACGAATTGACTCTTCATCTTCTGCTACAAGAACCTTTTTCATAAATAATCCTCCAAATCAATATGTCTTAATCATATCTTTAAGGGTTTTGGTGTCAATTTTTATATCGGACTCAGGGTTTACTTTTGCAAGATAAACATAACCGGAGTCATCAAATATTTTCTCATAATCGGCGTATTTGCTGTCTTTACTGTCATAACTCGTTTTAATAACAGTCATAATTTCAAATATTTCTTTGCCGTTTTCTTTATCATTTACAGTTAAAACTCTGAAATCATTGTTATATTTCACGCTGATTTTTTTGAAATAATCATCAGGAATTACAAGAATATAGCTATCTCGCTTACAGGAAATTGAATAGAATTTGTGAGACAAAACTGTATTACCATATGTTTTCCAACTTTGTGCCTCTATTGCAGAGGGTAGCTTGCTGAGTGAAGCGTCTGTGGGGATTTCAATAACTCCGTCGCCGTCAATATCCTTGCAGGTTATCATACTGCTGCGAGAGGTTTCGGCAGTTCTTGATGTTGAATAACTGTAAAACGGAGATACGATTGAATTATAATAATCGGACCAATAAATAAATTCCGTAACCATTGAGGAGCCGTCGGACTGCACAGCGTCAGCATAAACAGACATACCCTCGTCGGTTTTTGCATATGTAATATTTTCAAAGGAAGTTATAGCACTGTCAAGCTTAGTTCTGCCGAGAAGCTGTTTTTTGTTATTCTCATAAGAATAAAGCTCTGCTTTCGGATATTCGGAAGAAGTGCCGTTGGCAAAAATCATAAGCTCCTTTGTGCCGTCGCCGTCCATATCAACGCAGACAAAATCACTTGCCGTCACATCATCGGAAATGCTTTTAATTGAAACGGACTTGTCTTCATTTTCAATCTGTCTGTAAACGTTGAGTTTAAAGCCAGTTGTCTTGGATACAACACTCCAGCAGACAATTATTTCTTCAATGCCGTCATTATTCAAATCGCAGAAATCTACAGAATTAACATCCGTAGCATCAGTTTCAATATTTTCATAAACGTTCCACTTGTCACCGCTTTTTCTTAAAACAGCCATACAGACGGTACTCATTTTATTTGACGGTTCGTAAAAAGCAAGTGCCTCGTTTACATTGTCATTATCAATATCCTTCAAAATGAAAGATGTGGTATAACTGCCACTGGCAGGTATTTTAATTGAATAACCGCCTTTGCAGTATTCATCAACAGCGTTTTGAACTCCTGCATTATCACCGCTTGGCGAAATAGGCGAAATCAAATCGTCAATAGAGGCAGCCATACGGAAATTACTGCATCCGGAAAACAGAAGTGCAATACACAAAAAAATTACAAAAGCATTAACTTTTTTCATACCGCACCTCCCGGAATTAAAAATTATATATTATTATAACAGAAATGAATTACAAAATAAACAATTATTTTTAATTTTATTACAAAAATATTACACAAGGGTCAAAATGATATAAAAATTCATTTTCAAAAGTTAAAAAGCAAAAAATAAAGGACCAACTACCAAATGGTAATTAGTCCTTATTTGGTGCGAGAGACGGGACTTGAACCCGTACGAGTCGCCCCACACGCCCCTCAAACGTGCGCGTCTGCCGATTCCGCCACTCTCGCGTCAACGATATGAATTATAACAGAGTCAGTTGCATTTGTCAACACTTTTTTTAAATTTTTTTCAACAAAGTTTTGATATGTATTTTGGCTCGTCGATTATTGCCGACGGAGCCGCTGCTAAAAGACACTCAAAACTCCTGAAACCCCACGAACATCCCACAGCTTCAATGCCGGCATTTTTAGCTGTTTGAACATCTACATCGCTATCACCGAAGAAAATTGCTTCTGTCGGCTTTATGCCGAGTTCAAACAATGTTTTGTTTGTAGTTGTAGGGTCAGGCTTTTTCGGTACATCCTCGTGAGCACCTGTTATCATATCAAAATAATCCTTGCCGAAAAGAGCCTCAACCATCTTTACGGCTGATTTATGAGGCTTGTTTGTAACGACTGCAAGTTTAATACCTTGTTCTTTTATCTTATCAAGTTCTTCTTTAATTCCGTCGTAAACCACAACGTTATCAAGGAGAATTTCGTTATACTTAACCTTAAACATATCAAGAGCTTTATTTAATTCATTTTCGGAAAGTGTATTTTCAAAGGCTCTTTCAATAAGCTTCTTTGCTCCGTTGCCGACAAACTTCCTATAGTCAGCATCGGTCCACTTGGCTTCCCTGCCGAACTGCTCAAGGACGTATGCCGCACCTCTGCCCAAATCAACAGAGGTATCGGCAAGTGTACCATCTAAATCAAATATTGCACATTTAATCATATAAATCACTTAAATCCTGTTCTTTTTTCTTTTTAGCATTTGAAATCAGCTTTGCAATTATAACAGCTACAGCGACGCCGCCGAGAACAGAACATTCAATGTAAATTTTTCTGTCTCTTTCCTTGCTGTCAACCGAAAGTTTGCCGCTTTTAACCTGAGTCCAAAGGCTGTTTTCGAGTTCAATAATGTTCTGTGGAAGATTTTTGAAATATTGAGTATTGAGATTATCTGCGTAAATTACCTCACTGCCGTAAAGGGAGCTTTTCTCGTTTTCCTGAACAGTTACGTTAGGTGAACGATAGAAAATATATTCTGTATTTTCAAACGCAACCTGTGGCTCGTGCATAAAATTAATAAAGGCCTCGCCGCCTGTTTTATTTTTAGAACAAGTAGGAATACAGAAAGCGTCATAAAAAGCATTAACGCCCTCTTTTGGGAAACAGTAACCTAAATCTTCGTTATTATCAAGCATTAAAAGATAGTCGCCTGCATAATAAGTTGCTAAGGCATACTCTCCGCTTTCCATAAGATTGAACACTTCGTCCATAACATACACAGGATTAACGGCATCTTTCTGTTGAGCCATAAGGTTAGCACAATCAACCCAATCCTGCTCGTTTGTTGAATTGAAGTCCATACCAAGAACAGCCTGTCCGATAGCAAAAGCATCCCTCGGATTATTGAACATCAGGACTTGGTCTTTATACTGCTTGTCCCAAAGAACATCCCAGCTGTCAGGCTCTTCAGCGACAAGATTTTTATTGTAAATCAAGACAGTTGTGCCCACATTATAGCATACTGAATATTTCTGCTCAGGGTCAAAATATAGATTTTGAAACTGCTTGTCAATATACTTCATATTAGGAATATTGTCGTAATCAAGCTCAAGGAGCATATCTTCTTCAACAAGACGTTCAATCATATAGTCGCTGGGTACTATAACGTCATATGAAACACCGCCGCCTGTAAGCTTTGAATACATATTCTCGTTAGATTCGTAATTAGTATAATTAACAGTACAGCCTGTCAGTCTTTCAAATTCAGCCACAGCATCCATTGAGCCTTCACTTCCGTCGGAAATATACTCTCCCCAATTATAAATGTTAACCGTGGTGCCCTGAAGTCCCAAGTTTTTATAATATTCAATCTGCTCATCTGTGAACACTTCATCATCTGCAAGAGCACTTACAGGAAAGGCAGACAAAATGAAAATCACTGATAACAGAAAAGATAGGAATTTTCTCACTTACTGTCACTCTTACCCTTTCTGTCTGCTCTGCTCTGTGCAACATTCATAAGAACAAGAAGCACCAAAATCACAACAAACATAAGCGTTGAAAGAGCAAACATATCAGGCTTAACACGCTTTTTAGTCATTGAGAAAATATAAATAGGAAGTGTCTGGAAACTCGGTCCATTGGTGAAATAGCTGATGATGAAATCGTCAAGAGAAAGAGTAAAGCTCATTACACAGCCTGTAATAATACCGCTGAGAATTTCAGGCATAACAACTTTAAAAAATGCTTTTACAGGCTTACAGCCCAAATCAAGTGCCGCCTCGTAAACGTGCATATCAAACTGCCTAAGCTTCGGCATAACATTGAGAATTACATAAGGAAGTGCAAATGTAACATGGGCAATAAGCAAAGTCCAAAAGCCTAAAACATCACTTTTATTCACGAGAGTTCCCGCGAAAACAAAAAGGAGCATCATAGCAATACCTGTTACAATTTCAGGATTCATCATAGGAATATTTGTAACAGTCATCATTGCCCTTTTGTAAAGCTTATTTCTTGAATTAAAAAGTCCTACTGCCGCAAGTATTCCAAGAATGGTTGAAACGGCAGCTGTGCATACCGCAAGGAGTAAAGTATTTTTCAACGCCTGCATTGCGGCAGCATCGGAAAACATCTCCTCATACCAATGAAGAGAAAATCCGCTGAAAATATATGTGCTTGTAGTGTTGTTAAAGGAAAAAAGTGTCATTACGCCAATTGGAAGATAGAGAAAGGCGAAAACAAGAACAACATAAAATTTTGACAAAGGTGACATTTTTGTTTTCATATAACGACACCCCCATCACTATCGTCTGCACCGAAATAATTCATAATGCCGAGACAAATTAAAATCAGTATCATAAGGACAAATGAAAGAGCTGCACCAAGATTATAGTTATTTGCACTTTGGAACTGCGTTTCAATAACGTCACCGATGAGAACTATCTGTCCGCCGCCGAGCTTTTGGGTAATATAGAATGTTGAAACACAAGGCACAAACACCATAGTAATACCGCTTAAAACTCCCGGCATAGAAAGAGGAATAACAACTCTTTTAAACACCTGAAATTTGTTGGAGCCTAAGTCCTGAGCCGCCTCGATAAGAGAATTATCCATTTTGGAAAGCACAGAATAAATAGGTAAAATCATATAAGGCAGGAAATTATAAACCATTCCCAATATGACCGCACCGCCTGTATTCATAAGCTTAAGCGGTTCAATACCGAAAAATCCGAGAACAGTATTTATAACACCTGAATCGCCTAAAATAGTCATCCAGCTATATGTCCTGATAAGGAAATTCATCCACATCGGGAGCATAACGAGAAGCACCATAGTCTGCTGTACACGAAGCTTTGTCCTTGAAAAAATATAGGCGAACGGATAGCCCAAAACAAGGCAAATGGCAGTGGCAGCAAGGCCATAGAGAACAGATAAAAGAATAGTCGGAATATATGAAGAAATCTGTGAAACGCTTGTCAGTGAAAAAGCACCTGTCCTGTCGGTAAAAGCATAGTATGCCACCATAAGGAGAGGAGCAATTATGAAAAGGACAGACCATACAAGATATGGTTTATCTAGATACTTTGATGAAGATTTACTCATTCTCCTCTTCCTCCCAATTGTAAGATGCGTCGGAGATATGGTCCATTTCATCAGAGAAGTAGGAATAGTCACCGAATTCTCCGCTGTATTCACTTCTGTGCATAACGTGAATAGCGTCAGGCTCAATATACATTCCTATTTCCTCACCCACATTGTGGTGCTCGGTTGTCTGTATCATCCAAATAAAGCCTGATACGTCAACAAGAATTTCAAAATGCACACCCTTAAATGTTACATTCGTAATTCTGCCGGGAAGTGATGCTTTACTGCCTTTCTTGACAATTTTGATATCTTCAGGTCTTACAACTACTTCAACGGAAGTATTCTCACCGAAGCCTGAATCAAGGCAGTCAAAGGAAACTCCGCCGAAAGACACCACGTAGTCCTTAATCATAGTAGCGTCAACAATATTAGATTCACCGATAAAGTCGGCAACAAAAGCGTTTACAGGCTCGTTATATATATCCTCAGGAGTACCAATCTGCTGTATTTTACCTTTGTCCATTACGACAACAGTATCAGACATAGAGAGAGCTTCCTCCTGGTCGTGAGTAACATAAATGAATGTTATTCCAAGCCTTTTTTGAATTGCTTTAAGCTCTGACTGCATATCCTTACGAAGCTTTAAATCGAGTGCTCCCAAAGGCTCATCAAGGAGAAGAACGTGAGGATTGTTAGCAAGTGCTCTTGCAATAGCAACTCTCTGCTGCTGACCGCCTGAAAGCTGGTCAATTCTTCTTTTTTCAAAACCTTTAAGATTAACAAGCTCGAGCATTTGAGCAACAGTTTTTCTAATCTCACTCTTTGGCTTTTTTTGAAGCTTTAAACCGAAAGCAATATTCTCATAAACATTCAAATGAGAAAAAAGAGCATAACGCTGAAAAATGGTGTTCACCTTTCTCTTGTGAGGCGGAACATCATTTATCTTCTTACCTTCAAAAATAATCTCGCCCTCGTCAGGTTCAATAAAGCCTGCAATACATCTGAGGGTAGTGGTTTTGCCACAGCCTGAAGGTCCTAAAAGCGTTATAAACTCTTTTTTGTTTATATAAAGATTAAGTTTATCAAGTACAACATTATCACCGTACTTAACAGTAATATCCTTAAGGTCTATTATCTTTTCCAATATGCACATCCTCATTTATAAAACCCGATTTAGCAATATGCAACATAGCGGTAAGCATAATGCCATAGGATAAATATATATAAAATCCGACAAAAAGTCAATATAAAAAACTTTATTATTTAATATATTTTTTTATTTATTTCAATGCCGTTGTACGCTGACTCGATTGTATTCTCCACCTGTGAAAAGTCGCAAACCATTGATTTAGGCTTCATCTGACAGTTATCCATACCAAAAGGCACGAAGTAGTAATTTTTATAGTTTAAGAGCATACCGATATTCTTTGCGGCAGCACCTAATGCGTCATTTGTTGATACACCGATTACAACAGGTCTGTTATTTCTCAAATGGCTTTTCGCCGCCATTGTAACAGAGGTGTCAGTTACTCCGTTTGAAAGCTTGGCAAGTGTGTTTCCCGTGCAGGGAACTATGGCAAGAACATCAAACATTTTCTTCGGTCCGATAGGCTCTGCCTGTTCAATAGTATGAATTATACTGTTTCCCGTAACCTCAATAAGCTTGTTTTGAATATCAACAGCATTACCGAAGCGTGTATCAATAGTATATGCGTTTTCACTCATAATCGGTGTAACATTGTGTCCGTGAAGTACAAGTGTTTTTAACGTATTAATAGATTTTTCAAAGGTGCAGAAAGAGCCTGTTAAGCAGTAGCCTATGTTCAATTGAACTCCTCCTTTATTATGTTCAAAACTGTTTCTCCGATAAGATATCCTGCTGATTTTACGGAATATTTTGAGGGAAGTCCCCTGCCGTCAATCAGCTTAATGTTTCTGTTTTTAGCATAGTGGCTGTCTATTCCTCCCGGAAATGACGCCAAATCAATAAAAAGTGTGTCAGTATCGAGAGAATCGATTTCTTTATTGCCGAAAACTACTTTAGGTACAGTATTAAAAATCACATCATAATATTTTCTGTCTGCAAGATTGTTAAAATCTATACAATTGGCACCTGATGACTTTGCCTCAATTTTGCTTATATCACTTCTTGAGCACACTGTTACATTACTTGCAAAAGCGTTAAGTGATTTATGAAGTGCCTTTGCAATTCTACCGTAGCCTACTATCAAAACATCGGCATTATATAGTGCGGTATCGCTGTTTTCTTTAAATAAAGCAACAGCACCCTCAGCCGTCAAATAAGCATTTTTTTGCTTAAAGGGCTCGTATTTGTTATAGTCTATGCCCTTATAATCTCCGCCGCCATAAAAGACAAGATTATTTTCAAGGTCTTTGAACATATATTTTTTAGCGGGAACAGGCAGCAATACAAAATCACAGGAGCCTTTATCAACTGTTTCGCTCAAGCCGTTTTTTGAAAGAAATTTCGATGCATATATCATTCTTTTGTCATCCTTATATGGAACATAAAATTTTCTCATTTTCATAAAAAGCACTCCAAAATGTCTTTCTACATACTATGAATGAAAAAAATATTAGTTAATGAATATAGGGTATTTATTTTTTTGATGAAAGGTTGTATAATATTAGTAATTGCGAATAACTAAACACAGAGGTAATTTTGTTTATGAATAAAAGTGAAACTATTGACGATATACTCAAGAGAGTTAAAAGAATACATTTTATCGGCATCGGTGGTTCAGGTATGTGCCCTCTTGCAGAAATTCTCATTTCTTTAGGCTATAAGCTTTCAGGCTCGGATAATAATGATACAGAAACTTTCAGGAGGATTGAAAAGGAAGGTGCCAAAGTACATCTCGGTCAGGTTAAAGAAAATCTCACCGACGATATTGAGCTTGTAATTTATACTAATGCTATTCTTGCAGGAAACGAGGAGCTTGAATATGCAAAGGAGCATTTCCCTTGTTTTGAAAGAGCAGAGCTTTTAGGTGCAATGAGCAGAATTTTCACTAACTGCATCGGCGTCTGCGGTACTCACGGAAAGACAACCACTTCTTCAATGATTACGCAGATACTTTTAGAAGCAGGTCTTGACCCAAGTGCTGTAATCGGCGGTAAGCTTCCTATAATTGACGCATACGGCAGATATGGTCACAGTCAGAATTTCGTGTGTGAAAGCTGTGAGTTTAATAACACTTTTCTCCATATGAATCCTGATATTGCTGTTATACTCAATATTGATGAGGACCATTTAGATTTCTTCAAAAATCTTGATAATATCAAAAAATCATTCAGAGAGTTTGCTGAGAAAACCACAAAGACTATTATTTACAACGGCGATGATAAAAACACAGTTGACACCCTCAAAGGCATTACAGGAAAAAAACTGATTTCTATCGGAAAAAATGACGGCAACGAGTGGACTGCAAAAAACATTGATGTTCCCGGCGGTTTCCATTCATCATATGACGTATATCACAACGGCAAATTTATAACTAAAGTTGAAATTTCAGTACCGGGTGAGCATAACATTCTCAACTCTCTTTGTGCTTTTGTTGCGGCTTATGAAAGCGGAGCTGATGTAGAAAGCATATGCAGAGGACTTAAGGCTTTCGGCGGTGCAGGCAGACGCTTTGAGCTTTTAGGAACATATAAAGGCATCACCTTTGCAGACGACTACGCACATCATCCTACTGAACTCAAAGTAACTCTTGAGGCCGCAATGAAAATGGGTTATAAAAGAGTTTGGGCAGTTCATCAACCTTTCACCTATTCCCGTACTTCACTTCTCCTTGACGATTTTGCAGAGGTTTTGCAGATTCCTGACAAGTGCGTTATCTCTGCTATTATGGGCAGCCGTGAAATAAACACTATTGGCATTACCGCTAAAGATTTGGCAGACAAGGTACCTGGCAGTATTCAGCTTGATACTTTCGATGAGATTTGTGACTATGTACTCGCCAATGCTCAAGAGGGCGATTTAGTAATCACTCTTGGTTGCGGTGATATTTACAAAGCTGCAAGAATGATGGTAAATAAACTTAAATAAAAAGCAAACAAAAAGACCTCCCTTAACAGATTAGTCTGCGTAGGGAGGTTTTAATTTTTAGTAAAATATTATGACCACTTAAGAGCCTTGATTGAGAAACCGAGCTTTGTTTCAAGTCTATTCTTCTGAATTATTGCAACAACACTATCAACGCCTTTTACATTGGAAACCGTGCCGGTTATTTTATAGAAATTGTTGTTGCCTAAATCTTCAATCTTAGTAATAGTTACATCCTGTTGCTTTTCAGGGAAAGAATTAATTTTAAAGCAGTCTTTGTCGCTCAAATACTTAATCGGAGTACCTTTTACGCTGTTGCACTGAGTTTTAAAGTTTACAACAGTATTTCCGTAATACTTAAACAGATTAAGAATTATCTGATTTGAATTGTACTTGGTGTCATCACCTGTTGCAGATGCTCCGTCAATATTCTGAGCCATCCACACTGCTGTATAAACAGCGGTATCAATAGGAATAGGGTCACTGTTTTCGTAATCTTCTTTGTAAAGATACGGAACTTCGAGCATATTTGCAATTATTTCCATATCTTTTTCATCAAAATTAACTTCTTTGCCGGTTGCGTCTGTCTTCGGAACAACTTCCTTACCGTCAAATTCTGTTGTATACTGGTCTTTTGTAAGCTCTACGCCTTTCTTTGTTGTAGCGGTCGGCTTCTCAGTAACAGTCGGCTTTGTTGCAGAAGTGGTTGAAGTGGTTTCTCTGCTATTGCTATTGTTGTTTGACTTAGCGGTTGTAGTCGTATCTTTGTTGCTTGCTTTAGTCGTAGTCTTTGACTTAACAGTTACAGCATTACCTTTTTTATCGGTAACGCCTTCACCATCAGCATCAAGCTTCTGAGCGTATGTATTACCCTTACTGTCTTTCTTATAAATAACTGCAACATCGGTAGTTACCTTATTTCCGTCGCTGTCCGTAACTGCTTTTCCGTTTTCATCGGTAACATCTTCTGTCTCAAATCCGAATTCGCTATCATAATCTTCAAGATTAACTTCGGTGTCAGATGAGTTATCAGCGTCGCCGTTATCCTTAGATGCACAGGCGGCAAAAACAAATGAAATCAAAAGCATTATTGATAAAATCAAAATTAAACTTTTTTTCAATTTAATCACCTCATAAATCATAAATCGTTAAGTAAAATTATATATTTTAAAATTAAAAAAGTAAATAGCAATCAAAAAATATGAACAAATATTTAACGCATTGTTCACAATATTTACACATTTTATAAACTATAATATCTACAAAATTATTTAGCACGGAGGACGCTTTTGAAAAACAATTCTCATAAGAATGCATCAATTCTTGCTGTATGCTCAATTTCAACGGCACTTTCTGTTGTTCTTCTCTTTTTAGGCGGCATAACCTTTGTTCTTGCATATGCAATGCCGATGCTTGTAGGACTGTTGATGATTATGCTTAAAACGACATTCGGTACAAAAAGTGCGTGGATAACATATACTGCTGTAGCACTTCTTTCCTTTATGCTGGTAACAGACAAGGAGTGTATGCTTATGTACGTAATGCTATTTGGCTGTTATCCGATGATACGAGACGCAATCGAAAGGCTGAAAAACAAACCTATAAAAATACTGCTTAAGTTTCTGTTTTTTAACATTATGCTGACATTATGTCAGCTTGCACTTGTATATATTTTCGGCATACCGTTTTTAAGCGAAGGAGAAGGAAAATATTTTATTATCGTATTTGCGGTTTTGATGAATTTCCTGTTCATTATCTACGATAAGATGATAGATGCAGTTACAAAGCTATATAAAATAAAAATCGAAAAAAGAATAAAGAAATTGTTCAAATAAAAATATCCCCTATCCGCCTGATATCAGGTTGAGATAAGGGATTTTTTATTACGTTTATTAATAGAGCTTTTCGCCGTTTTCAATAGCGGTAATCTGGTCAATTCTTGTCTGATGTCTTCCGCCTTCAAATTCAGTATTAAGGAATACGTCAGCCATTTCAATTGCAAGACCTGCACCAACAACTCTTGCACCCATACAAAGAACGTTAGCATCATTATGAGCTCTTGTGTATTTTGCACTGAAATAATCTGAACAGCAACAAGCACGAATGCCCTTAACCTTATTTGCAGCCATAGAGATTCCGACGCCTGTACCGCAGCAGAGAATTGCTTTGTCACATTCTCCTGAAACTACCTTATCGCAAGCCTTTTGAGCACTTATTGCGTAATCATATCTTTCAGGTGTATAGCATCCGACATCAATATAATCAATGCCTTTTTCTTCCAAATATGCCTTAATTTCTTCCTTAAGCGGAAAACCTGCGTGGTCTGAACCGATTGCTATCATTATTTTTTCTCCTTTTTTAACTTTAATTCTCTTTCTGCCTGACTGAGCCTTAAGTAAATCGGCATCAGCTGAGAGGCAGAAATCTTTTCTTTATTTTCAGCAGCCATTGATACTCCGATACCGTTTTGATATCTTTTCTCCTCGTCTGCAAGAATAACATTATCAAGTCCGATATTATTGAAACACAGCTCTGCTCCGTCACCTGCAACAATCACATTATTGTAAGCGGACAAATCTTTCTTTAATTCTTCTATGGAGATTGCTCTGTCTGGGCAAAGGCGAGTAACCTTGTTGTTTTTTATTTCAAAAAGTGCATTGTAAAACTGCATTCTTCTTGCGTCCATAACAGCACAAACTATGCAGTCCGTATCAATGAAATTATAAGCTATTGCCTCAAGTGTAGAAACGCTGACGCACGGAATATCATTTTCAAAAGCAAGACCTTTAACTGTTGCAACGCCTATTCTGACACCTGTAAACGAGCCTGGACCTGCAGTAATGGCAATTGCCTCCAAATCGGACACGTTATATCCATCCATAATCCGTTTAATCATCGGCAAAAGCGTTTCGCTGTGAGTAAGCCCTGCATTGATTAATTCACTTTTTAATACCTTTTCTCCGTCAGTTAAGGCAACAGATGCAGTAACCGCCGAAGAATCAATAGACAAAATCATTCTTCTTCCTCTGATTTTCTATACATTTTAAATCGTCTTGAATTTTCGCCCATGCGTTCAATTTCAATTATCAAAGCATCATCAGGCAACGCTCCGTAAATATTCTCGCTCCACTCGGCAGCGATATATCCGTCAGTTTCAAGGAAATCGAAAAAGCCTGTTGAATACAAATCGTCCCAACCATCAACTCTGTACATATCGAAATGGTAAAGCGTATTTTCTTTGCCGATATAGGTATTGCAAATTGCAAAGGTCGGTGAAGAAACAGCACAGTCAATTCCAAGGCCTTTGGCAAAACCTGTTACAAACGCCGTCTTGCCCATACCGAGACCGCCTAAAAACGCAACAACACTTCCCTTTTCAAGAGCTTTGGCTGTTTTTTCGCCTAAAGCAACAGTTTCCTCGTAGCTTTCAGTTATAAATTCTCTCATCAGAAAAGACCTACTGTGTTTCCGTTTTCGTCAATATCAATCTTATATGCCGCAGGAGATTTTGAAAGTCCCGGCATAGTCATAATTGAGCCTGTCTGACAAACAACAAAGCCTGCACCATTTGAAAGGTTTGCGGATGAAATAGTAATTCTAAAGTTATTCGGTCTGCCGAGTGCCTTAGGATTATCGGAAAGACTGTACTGTGTTTTTGCCATACATACAGGCATACTGTCAGCACCGAGCTTGATAAATTCATCAAGGCTCTTCTTAGCTTCCTTAGTGTAATCTACGCCGTCAGCACCATAAATTTCTTTTGCGATAGTTTCAATTTTATCATAAAGAGGCATATCGATATCGTAAAGATAATGGAAATTGTTTTCCTCTTCGCAGGCGGAAACTACCTTTTCTGCAAGCTCAACAGAGCCTTCACCACCCTCGGCAAAGCACTTTGTAACTGCAAATTCAGCACCCTTTTCCTTACAAAGCTTTTCAATAAATTCAATTTCCTTATCAGTATCAGCATAAAAATGATTAATTGCAACGACAACAGGAACGCCGAACTTTTTAAGATTATCAATATGAGCACAAAGATTAACGCTGCCTTTTTCAAGTGCCTCCATATTCTCCTGAGTAAGTTCTGCTTTGTCGACACCGCCGTTATATTTCATTGAACGAACAGTTGATACAAGAACAACACAGGACGGCTTTAAACCGGCAAAACGGCACTTGATATCCATAAACTTTTCTGCACCTAAATCAGAACCGAAGCCAGCTTCAGTAATACAGTAATCGCCAAGCTTCAATGCAGTTTTAGTTGCTTTAACAGAATTACAACCGTGAGCAATATTAGCAAAAGGACCGCCGTGCATAATTACAGGAGTATTTTCAAGAGTTTGAACAAGATTAGGCTTAATTGCATCTTTTAAAAGAACGGTCATTGCACCATTTGCCTTGATATCCTTACAGTAAACTGGCTCCCCTGAATAGGTATAAGCTACAAGAATATTGCCGAGACGCTTTTTAAGGTCAAATATATCATTAGCAAGGCAAAGGATTGCCATAACCTCAGAGGCAACTGTAATTACGAAATGGTCCTCTCTCGGAACTCCATTGAGAGTACCACCCAAAGAATTTATAATATTTCTGAGTGCTCTGTCATTCATATCAAGGCAACGCTTAACCTGCACCTTTCTCGGGTCAATATTAAGCTCGTTACCCTGCTGAATATGATTATCAAGCATAGCACACATAAGATTGTTTGCACTTGTAATTGCGTGCATATCACCTGTAAAGTGAAGATTTATATCCTCCATAGGAACAACCTGAGAATATCCGCCGCCTGCGGCACCGCCCTTAATTCCGAAAACAGGACCCAGTGACGGCTCTCTCAAAGCGATAACAGCTTTTTTACCAATCTTTGCCATAGCCTGTCCAAGACCGATTGTAACCGTAGTCTTGCCCTCACCGGCAGGAGTAGGATTTACAGCTGTAACAAGTACAAGCTTTCCATCCTTTTCGTTCTCAAGTCTTTTTAAAACAGAATCGGATATTTTAGCCTTATAATGACCATAAGGCTCAAGCTCATCCTCGGTAATACCTATAGACGCAGCAACCTCTGTAATCTTTTTCATTTTCGCATTTTGAGCAATTTCAATATCTGATAACATATCAATACTCCTATTCATATAAACTCTTAATGAATATAGTATAACATATATGAAAAAATATTCCAACAGTAATTTTTACATAATATACATAATTTTAATATTGACTTGAAATGAGCGATGTATTTTAATATAATATAGTGAAGAAAATGAAAGGAGGTTTACTGTGAAAAAAGACAGAGTCGGATTTTTCGGCGGACTTGATTTTGTCACCTTGATTACCGCACTAATCGGCTCCTGCTACGGTCTTGCACTTGTATACAGTGCCAGCTATTCACGTCTTGACGAAGGTCAAATCATAACAAGTGATGTCAGAAGTATGCTTGTTTCGGTTACTGCCGGCATTGTTATGGCACTGATTGTATGTAATATCGACTATGAAATAATATCAAAGCTGTGGCCTATTATCGCCGCAGGATGTATAGGACTTATGCTGATTACTCTGTTTTTCGGTAAGGCAGTAAATCCCGACAGACCTGACGCTAAATCATGGCTTGACTTTAAGGTTTTCACCTTTCAGACATCAGAGCTTTTAAAGGTCGGCTTTATTATTTCGTTCTCATATCATCTTGATATGGTAAAAGACCACATAAACAGGCTTAAGACTATTATTCCTTTAGTAATTCACGGAATGATTCCCATTGCACTTGTCATTGCAACCGGTGACTCGGGCTCAGCACTTATTTTCCTTATAATGTTTATAGGAATGTTGTTCTTTGCCAAGGTTAATATAGGATATTTTATCGCAGGAATTTGTGCGATAATAGTCGGTTTTGTTGGTGCTTGGAACTTAGGAATAATCAACGGCGTACAGCGTGAAAGAATTACAGCGTTGTTTTATCCCGAGCTTTATGAAGACGTATTGTATCAGCAGACTAACGGTAAAATTGCTATCGGCAGCGGTGGCTGGTTCGGTGAGGGATATCTCAACGGCAGTATGACCCAAAGCGGTCAGGTTCCTGTAAACGAAAACGATATGATACTTACTGTTGCAGGTGAAGAATTCGGTTACATAGGTGCTCTTGCGGTGATTGTTCTTCTTATGATTTTGATTTTAAGAATGATTTCTACCGGAATTAAAGCAAGAGATAATGTAGGTTATTTAATGTGCAGCGGTATTGCGGTAATGCTTTTTGCTCAAACAATTATCAATATCGGAATGGAGCTTTCACTTCTTCCTTGTATCGGTATTACACTTCCGCTTTTCTCATCAGGCGGTTCATCTTCCCTTTGTATTTATCTTGCACTCGGCATTGAAATGAGTGTCTATAGATTTTCAAAATCTCAGCAAAAGGCGTTATTCTACACTTAATGTTGACAATATTGCAAAAAAATCAGGACTGAAACAATCAGTCCTGATTTTTTATTTCGCTTTTGTATTTTTATTATCTTTGGGCACTCTTCCGTGGTATATAGCATTTGAAATATTAAGCGGTGACAGAAACACTTTGTATTTATTAAAGGAATTATAAATAATATCCTTTGACGGCTTAATGTCGCTGAGACTGAAAATTCTGATACCCTCCGCCTGCTCACGAGGAGAAAGTGACGGGTCACGCTTAACTCTTACATTTTTAGAAACATTCGGAATAATATCAAAGAAGTTATCAGAAAACGGCTCGGAAGAATTTAGACTTTCAAGTTTAACAAATCTTGCAAATTTATCGGACGAAACATCAATATCCAAATAATCATCGCAGATTTTGATTTTACATTTAAGCTTAGCTTTCGGAAGTGAAAGGTTCTTTTCTTTATCAAAAAGATAAATCTTTTCATTAGCACAGGAGCCTAAATAATTAACAGCAATTCTAATTCCTGTTCGCTTTAAATCATATCTGCTCTTAAGCTCGTCAACATCAATTCTGTAAACATACGAGCTTCTGCAAGATTTTGCCGTAATTCTGCGTCTGTAACTCTCAACAACACCCTTTTCAAAATCAAAAATTTCAACCTTAATATTAACGCCGAAACGGTGAGGATAATCGTTGATTAAGTAAACTTTAAGCAGATTTTCGCCGTTTTTCTTGACGTTTTCAGCGGATATTGAAAGAGGAGCATTAAACATACGTGCTTTATACTGAAGTGCTTTATAATTGCCGTAATAGTCAATACCGGACCAAGAACAGCAAGGCCAGCAGTCATTAAGCTGCCAGTACATTGCACCATGACACCTGTCTCTGTTTCTTCTCCAATGCTCTGTTGCATCGGAAATACATTCTTGCTGAGTTATCTGTGAAAGATAAATATAATCGACAAAACGCTCAGGAAGATTAAATCTTGACGCTATGTAATAAACCATTTTGTCATTGCCGTTGGCACATTTTTGGTGTGCTTTGAAAACAGGACTTGAAAGTGAATAGTCCTTTGGCTCAGCAAATGTTTTAATGGTCTTTAAATCAGGCAGGCTTTCAAAACCGAACTCACTGCAAAAGCGTGTCATACGTTTGCGATAATAGTCCATAGGCTGAAGTCCGTGCCAAACGCCCCACAAATGAGTATCGCCAACATTATCGCTTTGAACGCCTACATTGTGAGATGTACCGATTGGAGAGCCCGGAATATACGGCGTATAAATATCATACTTTCTGATTTCCGGCTCAAGAATATGATAGAAAAACTTCTCTGTATAATCAACATACTTCTTCATATGAGCCCAGGACATATGCATATCCTCAATCTCGTTATTACCGCACCACAATGCAAGAGACGGATGATTAACAAGACGCTGAACATTGTCGGAAACTTCCCTCTTTACATTTTCAAGGAAGCTGTCATCAAAGAAGGGATACGCCTGGCAAGCAAATTGAAAATCTTGCCATATGAGAATACCTCTCTCGTCGCACATATTGTAAAGCTCGTCGCTGCCGTAATATCCGCCGCCCCAAACACGAATCATATTCATATTTGAAAACTGAACAGCGTCAAGAAGCTTGGAAAGCTTATCGCCGTCAAATCTTGTTATAAAGCTATCAGGCGGAATAAGATTTGCACCCTTAATGAAAAGCGGTACGCCGTTGAGCTTAAACTGAAAATTCTGTCCGTATTCATCATCACTTCTGTCAAGCTCAATTGTTCTTAAACCTATCTTCTGTATTCTCTTATCAATAAGGCCTAATTCGTCATCATAAATTCTTGCCTCAACAGTATATAAAGGCTGCTTGTCCTTACCTGAAAGCTCTTTAGTCCACCATAACTGCGGATTAGGAATTCTGACAGAGGCACTTCTGCCTTTTTCGCTGTAAAGCTCATTTCCGTCAGGGTCACGAATTATTATCCAGCCGTGAGTTACAGGAGCGGAATAGTTTCTTACACGCAGACGAACATCAACAGTAACCAAACCCTTTCTATGGTACTGTTCAACCTGAACTCTTATAATCTCTGCACCTTTTAAAAATTCAAGACGGATACTGCCTGTAATACCGCTTACAGGAAGATTCGGTCCCCAATCCCAACCGAAATGGCATTGTGGCTTTCTTATATGAACAATTCCGTTAAGTCCGTTTGAATTAATCGGTGTAGGGCAAGCATTTCTTTTTTCTTTAACATAATTAACAGGAGAATAGAAAACAAACCTGATTGAATTTTCTCCGACGAAAAGATAGCTTTTAATATCCTGTCTGTATCGGCAGAAACAGTTTTCGCTGTGACCGATAAACTGACCGTTTACGAAGATATCGCAAATAGTATCTAATCTGTCGCAGGTTAAGTAGACACGCTTGTTATTAAGCTCTTCTTCTGTAAGGACAAAATTTCTTGTGTATTCCCAATCTGTTTCAGATACCCACTGACTTTCGCTTTCGTTCAATCCTTTAAAAGGGTCAGAAATCATATTTTCATTTAATAAATCGAGATAATTACATCCCGGAACAACAGCATTACGCCACTTGCTGTCCCCTATTTTACGAAATTTCCATTTTCCCTCTAAGGACTTTGTTTCCATAAAAATATCCCTCTAATGTTAAATAGTATTACTTCCCATAGTAAACAATAACAATATTATACAATAATTAAAAGATAAATTCAATAGTTTCTGTTATAAAAATTTACATTTAAAGTACTCCCTAAAAAACACAAAATTGCGGTACAAACCGCAATAATGTGACAATTATTTTACGAAGAAAGACGTTTTAAAACGGCGCAGTCCTTAGCATTTATAACACCATCATTCTCAAATTCAAACAAGAAACCAAGTTCATCGCAATCGGGCGATTTGTTTATCAAGCTACTATCCCACATAGAGTTTATCTGCTTTGCAGGGTATGTCACTTTTTCGCCAAGTTCTTCATCTTTGTATGTAATCTTTCCATAGGCTGATGACACAAAGCTGTAATTAAATGAAAGAATTACCGGGATACTTTTTGACTTCGAGTAGATATACATTGCAGTTGATGTATTTGGAGTATATACAGTTAAATTGCTGCACCCATTAAATGTATTATCAGCAAAGGAAATATTATCATCAGTAGTTTTGACAAGTTTAAGATTTTCACAGCCATAAAACGCTTGATTATCAATTTCATTCAATGTGCCGAGTTTTGCTGTTTTAAGTGAAGTGCAGTTTTTAAACAATCCTGTATTTGCATATGTTAAATTCGGCATTTCAACATTTTCTAAATTTCTGCATTCATAAAATGCGTACATATCACAAGCGTCAACACCCGGCGCGATTACCTCTTTTAAATTAGGGCAGTTTGCAAAAGCAAATCGGTCTATTTCTTTAACACTTTCAGGCAATATGATTTTTTCAACGGCTTTATTGCCGATAAAACACCAATCTCCTATTTCCTGTACCTCAACTCCATTTATTGTTTCCGGCACTTCTATTACTTTTTGGTCAATGAATTGGCATCTGTCAATTTTGTTATATTGCTGAGTTGATGACGATTCGGTTAAACGGTATCCGCTTTCGTTACTGTACGCAGGTGCAGCGAAATACACTACTTTCTTTTCCTTGCCTGGAGCATAAGCGACGGCGGCTATTTTTTGCCATTTTGAAAGACTTACCGTATCTCCCAAATTGTATTGATATTCACTTGAACCTGTCATTTCTTTATACGGAATTCTCGGCAAACTGCCAAGTCCGAGTTCATAATATATTCGCACATTTTCATCATTACTTGAAAAAGAAATATCAGAATAACCTGTAGATTCATTTTTTGTAACGGTATAATCTAATTCTACTTGTTCTAATTCTTTGCCAAGCAGTTTTTTGACACAACCGTATGCATCTGCGATAAGTCTATGTTCGTCAGTAATATTCTCTTCATAAGTTGAATAACCTGTCTCACGCAGCAATTCTCTTATTTCTTCGACAGTTATATCAGGCTTGGCAGTAACAAGCAACGCACATATCGAAGCAACCATAGGGGAGGCAGCCGATGTACCGCTAAATGTTGTTGACACTCCTGTGTTGTCATAACTATTAACATTCACTCCATAAGAATAAATATCCACCACTTCACCAAAATTACTTGATGCTGCAATTTTTCGGTTACTCATAACAGAACCGACCGCAATCGAATTTTTCAATGTAGCAGGGTAATAATAAGTTTCGGTTATATCTTTAGAATCGTTTCCTGCAGAGCAAACTATAATGACACCCTGTGAAGTTGCATAATTTGCCGCTTCTATCATAGCAGTTGACTTTTTCACTTGTTTAGATGAATAACTACTATTAATAATTTTACAACCTTCTGATACAGATAAATAAATTGCAGAAATAAAGTTTGAAAACGAACCGCTTACGCCATCAAAAAACTGGTATGAATACAATCTGACATAATCAAGAGAATTTTGAATTATGATTCCAGCTACTTTTGTGCCATGTCCTTGACCATCTTGTGTGCCATCCGATGAATGGTCTTCAAGATATGAGTATCCGCCATCCAATCGACTTTTAGTGATTTTCGTTTTTGCTATTCCTGAGTCTATAACAGCCACACGAATTTCAGGAGTTGGTATATTTTCTTTTTCTAATAGTTTTATTGCATCGTCAATATTTTGGTTTGCCGTACTATAGCAGTTATTCGTAAAACTATAATCGAATCGGAAGTGCTGCATAAACCTTCTTCAATTTCAGCATCATATTCAACATAATTCACATAGGGTAAGGAATTATAATAATCATATGCTTCATCAGCCGATTTGGCACTTGGGAACTGAAGAACATAAAGTCCTTCAATTCCCGTTGCAACATCAACAGCATTCATATAATCAATATCCTTATCAGCACTAACAATTAACCGCGTTGAAACATCATACTCGGAAATGCTCATTTCTTTTATCTCGTCAGCAAATTGATATGCTTCTTCTTTTGTGATTTTGGGAGTAGATTTTCCAAACTCATTTGCAACCAAAGTAAGCGTACAAGGAAGAATTAATAAGATAGATAATATTATAGATAAAAACTTTTTCATATTATTAATTCCTTTCTTTATACAAAATGTAGTCTGCAAATCCCAACACGACTATAAAAAGCAAATTTGCGATTATGTAAATAATTTTGCTTTTAGGCTTGTAATCATAAATACAATAATTATACAGAAATACAAACGCTGCTGAAAATAAAACAGTAAAAACACTTTGATTTCTTTTGAAAAAGTCAAAACAGACTGTTAATGCTTTCAGCAAGCATAGAACGATAACACCTGACACGCCGAATATTGCCGAAATAATATAAAACATAAAAATCACCTGCTATCAGCTGATAAAAATATAGTCTCAAATGCTATGAAATCTCTTTCTTCTCATAATAAGTGCCGTCGTCTTTTATCAAAATCTTTGTGTGAACGAAAATAAAAATAGCAAGCCTTATAATTTGATAACCAATAAGTATCCAAAATCCAATTATCTCCAATGTTGAAAAATCGTCAAAAAAGCCCATATCGCTGTTTACATCAAAGGACAGCATTATAACAAGTAATATTGAAAGCATCAAAAGCGAATTGCAGACAGTCTGGCAGAATATACTGCTGAAATAAAAGCTAAACCGTCTTTTTCTCGGAATTAAAGTAGAATGTTTTTCGTTCTTCACTTTGCTGTCAGATGAGCTTTGAATAATAAATCTTCCATTTTGAATAAAGCTCAGTTCTTTTTCCTTTTCAACGCAAACAAACAGTGAAATGTCATTTCCTGCACGAGTTTCAGCGTAATACTGACAATAAATATTCGTAGGCCAGAAATACAGTTCGCCGAATTCAAAGCCAAAATCTAAATATGAAAACAGCTTTTTCAGTTTACAACAGCCGTTATCGTTTTGACATACATAAATACGCAGTTTTTCTTTTTCTTCGCTTTCGTAAATATATGTACTTTTTGTTTTGCCTTTTTCAACAGGAACGAGCATTTTTCCGTTGACATATAAGTCAATATTATAATTGTAGTGAGAAACTGAGATATTAGTTACCATAGGTTATTTTCCAATCGTATGAAAATTTACTGATTTAGTTTTTTTAATTTATAATGTTCAACACCGAACAAGCCTTTATACTCATTGACATAAACTGCATCGCCCTCAGCAAAATTTTCAAAAATCAAATATTTTTCAGTATAGCATTTTTCTACTCCGTTTTCGTCACAAAAGAAGTAGTATGATTCAAAAGAGCCGTTACCCGGTCCGCTGTTAATTTCTGTTACATACGAATTTGTTACTTCGCTGTCAAAATTATTATTGATAAAAGTGTAGGTTTCATTACTAAGAAAACATACAATACCAATAATTAATATTATCAATGGTATAAAATCTTTTGTAAAAAATTTTTTCCGAAAATAAACAGCAATAACAGCCCGGTACTTACGCATATCATCAGATAAAAAAGCCAGTTTGTATAACCGCCTATAGCTATACCGTAAAATATAACTACAGCAATAATCAGTATAACAGATATAAATATTTTAATTAATCTTTTGGTAAGTTTGCTCATATCACTTTATATTATGGTTTGAAAATTTAAAAATCAGTTTTGTTATCTAAAAATACAATAATATGCTTTTCGCTCAAATTTATTATATCAAAAAGAAAAATAAATTTGAGCGAAATTACAAAACTATGCTATAAAAATGACAAAATTATCAATATCAATACTTATTATGAACTCTTTCGGCAAAACAAAGAAAGTCTTTTATCCTGATAACTGTGCCGTCATCAAGAACAGCCTTACCTGTCATTCTACCGAATACCTGGTGCTGTGAAGTAAGAATAATATCAAGAACGCTTGTGTAGTCACTTCTGTCAATAATCGGTACGAAATTCATTTCAAATCGTCCGTCGGAAGAAGTAAAAGTCCAAGGGTCGATAAAGTTATCGCTGATATTGAATTTAACATCATCGAATTTATGAGCCTTGCCGTCATAGAAAATAACATTTTCGCTGGCAGCACTTGTGTCACCGAAACCGTAGCCGATATTGAAACCGAAACGATGGCCGTCAACCATACCGGAGCCTGAGCCCCAATACCAAATATTATCGTAAGTCCAGACTCCTCTGCCCCAATCAAGTCCGCCGAAGTCTGTTTCAGGTGAAAGCTCATAGACCTTACCGTCATACATAACCTTACCGGAAGCAGGCATACAATTAATCTTTTGGTTGTAGTAGAAAGCCTTTTCATCGGTCTTCCAAGGTGTAGCAATAACCATAGTGTCCTGCGGCTCATTCAAAAGAGTGATGTTAGCTTTAAGTCCTTTACCGCCGTCAAAATCAGGAAAATCGCAGCGAATAATACGTTTGTTGCCTTTAACTAAAAATTCACAAGCAAGCTTCTTGTTTCGCATCTTTACGTCGCCTGTTTCAGAGGTGGAAGGCATATGAAGTTTACCCATTGGAAATGGTGCCATACTTACAGTTGTATGGTCTTTGGCAGTATTAAAGTCAAGAAAGTTTACACTTTCAAGCTCAAGATATCCCAAATCGGAAACAGTAAAGCAAACGGCAATATTATTCTTGTTGGAAATAATATGGTAGTAGTCCCATTCCTTAATTCTTGTCTTGCGTTTTTTGATATCCTTGCGGTCATAAATCTGCACAAGACTCCTGCTCCAGCCCGGCTCTCTCAAAGTGCCCTTAGGTGTTAAAAGTCTGTTTCTTTCTGTTACTTCGTGATTTCTCATATTAATCAGCTCCTTTTAAGACGAGTATAGCATATTATACAGATTATTTCAATATTTTATACAATTATTGTTGCATTTGCCAATCTCAAGTGTTATAGTAAAAATGTGACATAGGCAAAAAAGGGGGCTTCATTCTATGAATGAATATATTGAAAATGTCATAAAAACTGTTGAAAGAAGAGATAGTGCAAAACCTGAATACATACAGTGCGTTAAAGAGGTTTTCCGTTCTCTCGAAAAAGTAATTGAAGAGCATCCTGAATATGTTGAGGATGACCTGCTGACAAGAATGGCAGAGCCCGACAGGCTTATTACTTTCCGTGTTGCGTGGGTTGACGATGCAGGAAAGACACAGATTAACAGAGGTTATCGTGTTCAGTTTAACTCCAGTATAGGCCCTTATAAAGGCGGACTGCGTTTTCATCCTAGTGTGAACTCGTCGATTATGTACTTTCTTGGTTTTGAGCAAACATTCAAAAACTCACTTACAGGTCTTCCAATGGGCGGTGCAAAGGGCGGTTCCGACTTTGACCCGAGAGGAAAGAGTAAAGGCGAAGTAATGCGTTTCTGCCAAGCATTTATGACAGAACTTTACAGACACATCGGTCCTAACGTTGACGTTCCTGCCGGTGATATCGGCGTCGGCTCTAGGGAAATCGGTTTTCTTTTCGGTCAGTACAAGAGAATTGCTGACGCTTTTGAAAACGGCGTTATTACAGGCAAAGGTCTTTCTTACGGTGGTTCCCTAATAAGACCTGAGGCTACAGGCTATGGTGCAGTTTACTACACCTGTGAAGTCTTCAAGCACGAAGATGACAATATTAAGGGCAAGACATTTGCTATTTCAGGCTTTGGTAATGTTGCTTGGGGTGCATGCAAGAAGATTGCAGAGCTTGGCGGTATCCCGGTTACGATTTCAGGTCCTGACGGCTATGTATATGACAAGGACGGAATTATTACCGAGGAAAAGATTAATTATCTTCTTGAAATGCGAGCATCAGGCAGAGACAGATGTGAAGATTATGCGGACAAATTCGGTGTACCTTTCTATAAAGGTCAAAAGCCTTGGGGTGTTAAGGTTGATGTTGCAATGCCTTGTGCTACTCAAAACGAGGTTGGTATTGCTGAGGCAAAGCAGATAGTAGCAAACGGCACGAAATATTATATCGAGGTTGCTAATATGCCAACTACTGAAGAAGCTCTTAACTTCCTTATGGACAGAGATGATGTAATTGTCGCTCCGTCAAAGGCTGTTAATGCAGGCGGTGTTTGTGTTTCAGGTCTTGAAATGAGCCAGAACAGCCAAAGACTTTCCTGGACAGCTGAAGAGGTTGACACAAAGCTTCACAATGCCATGATTGCTATTCATGAAAATTCAGTTAAGGCTGCTGAAAAATACGGCCTTGGATATAATCTTGTTGCAGGAGCTAATATTGCAGGCTTTGAAAAAGTCGCTCAGGCAATGATGGAACAAGGTATTTATTAAAAATAGGTATAACAAAAGGACTGCCTCTTATGAGACAGTCCTGATTTTTTGTCAAATTATCAATTGATTTATTTAACCTTAATAGCCTTTACCTTTGACCAGCCGCCGTAAATCTTTTCGCCGCTTCCTTGGTCAAGATAAGCACGAACTCTTACATAATAAGTTTTCTTGCTCTTAAGCTTGGAAATAGTCTTTGATGCGTTTTTCTTTCCTTTAACTACAACAGTTTTCTTGTTCTTCTTAAACTTTTTATCTGTTGCATACTGAATTTCATAACCTGAAGCATCAGTAATATCCTTTTTCCACTTAAGGGTCATCTTTTTACTCTTTGTGCTCTTAGCGTAAGTAACGGTTATAGCAGGATTATCCAAACCACTAACAGATTGATTACTTGAAGCTGTTACAGCCGGATTAGATTTAAGAGTAACAGTAAATTTGTAATTGCCGTTTTTCTTTGGATAAAGCTTTCCGTTCTTTACTTTAGCAACACTTGATTTACTGCTCTTATATGTTACTTGGTCATTACTGATAGGAATATCATCAGAGCCACAGCCCTTAGGGCAATACAAATAAGAATTCAAGGTATAGTAACAACGTTTTTGATTAATCTTACCTTCAAATTCAAGCTCTATGTTAGATACAAGAGTATTTACGCTTGCTGTTACATTGGTATCTGTAAAGTTGGTGTAAGGAGCAAAAGCAGGAAGTGATGAATACACAACATAAGCATATGATTCATCACCGCAGGTAAAAATACCTACGCCAACGCTGTTAGCATATGTATTATCGTAATAAGCGGCAGCATATGTTACCTTGCTGATGCTTTGTGCGTCAACGACTGAATAAAAGCTATAATCAGTGCTGTATAAAGCACCGCCCATATAAGCCTGATAATATGATGTTACAGGGTCACCGTTAGGAAGTGCGATATCGTCATAATCACGATAAATAAAGCCTTCCTTAGCTCTCTGTTTAGCAATTTCAGTAAGAGTACTGTCAAGAGTAAGTGGATTTAATCCTTTTGCCGCACGTTCATTATTGATGTAATAAAGAGCGTCGTCGATGTAAGAATTGTTTTCAATACCATTAAAATAAACAGTTGCACATTGTGACTGGTCTGCCGCAAAAGCTGTACTTCCCACAGACATACATGTAACTGCCATTATCAAAGCTAAAAGCAGAGATAATGCTTTAGTCATTCTTTTCATGAAATTTCCTCCTAAAATACGTAAAACAAATCTGTAATTTTATAATAATATAATACTATACAATTTGTCAATGAAAATAATGTCCGCCAGAAAGAGACGGACATTGTTAGTTTATTTTGTAGTAACAGTCTTTGAAGAACTCCACTTAGAATAAACAGCTTTGCCGTTTACAATTTTATATGCACGAACACGAACATAATACTTTTTTTTAGCCTTAAGCTTGTTTACTGTCTTAGAAGTTGTTTTAGAACTCTTTATGGTTGTGGTTTTTGTGCCTTTCTTAAACTTCTTGTCAGTAGAATACTGCACCTGATAGCCTTTTACGCCTGAAACCTTTTTCCAAGTTACTTTAAAAGACTTTTTGCCTTTTGTAACTTTAGAAATTTTCGGTGCACTTACTGTAACCTTTTTACTTGTTTTAACGGTCTGTGTAGATGTTGCAGGTGCTGACGGAGTAACAGGTACAACAGGAGTTTCAGGTACTGTCGGTGTTACAGGTACTACGGGTGTGACAACAAAAAATGCATCATAAGCACCGCATACTGAGCAATAGCCGTTGGTCATAAAATTATGACCTGTACTGTAAAGTCTCTCAACAACATTCAACTTACCGCAACCGGAGCAAACGTATGCTGTGTAACCATCAGCAGTACAGGTTGCAGGAAAAACAGTATACACATAGTTGTGACCGTTAGGGAAACAAGGTGTGTTAATATCTATAAAATCAACATACCAATAGTTTGCACAAGCTTCAGCTGTAGAGCCTGCATACCCACAAATTTTAACATCATTTGAATAAATACTATCAGCAATAACACATTGCGGGTTACGAAAAACTAACGTTTTAACTGTTTCCGGGAAAGAACAGAAACCTACATAAGATACACTTTGCGGAAATTCTAAATACGTAATTGATGTTTCGTCAAAAGCATAATCACCAACACTTGTTACAGTATTTGGAATTGTAAACTGTGAAAGTGAAGTACAAGAATAGAATGTATATTCAGGAATTTCCTTAATCGCAAACTGAAAATCTACTGATTCAAGAGAAGTACAATCTTTAAATACATCTTTACCGAAAGAGATAATAGTTGACGGTAAAGTTATACTTTTTAAATTTTTGCAACCATTAAACGCATAATTTCCGATATTTTTTACACCCTCATTAAGGTTAATAGTTTTGGCACTGCTAAAGCAAAAAGCATCTTCTGCGATTGTTTCAATGGTATTTGGCAATGTAATACTCTCAATAGTTTCTGCATTACCGAATGCAAAATCATCTATTTGTTTAACTATCTTTCCTTCAACAGAGCTTGGAATAACAACATTCTGTTCAGTTCCATAATAACCATCTACCGAAACACTGCCATCGGGCTGTAATTCAAAGTACCAATCACCGTCATCAGAGTATATCCAATCCGGCTCCCACTCTGCAAATGCAGTCACGCCCGTAACGCCTACTGATGTAACCAACATAATAAGCGAAAGAACAATACTAATTACTTTTTTCATAAAATTCCTCCAATAAAATATTATTTATATTCACTCACCTAAACCTCGGCAAGAAAACACCAACTTTTTATTGTATTAAAACTGATTGCAATAAATATGCCATTTAGTTTACACAACTCATATTTTTATAATAACCTGTTTCAGGTTATTTGTCAATAAAAATAATGTCCGCCAGCAAGTGACGGACAAAATATTATTTAGTGCTTTCTGCTTTAGTTTCGCAATAAAGGCAACGGTATGTTCCCTCGTCATCTGTAAGAGTGAAAACGTGGTCGATATCTTCGTTATTACAGATACATCTTGGATTTGAGCATTTAATTACATTGGTTAAAGTCTTTGGCAGAGAAAGAGATTTTTTCTCAACCGACTTGCCGTTTTTGATAATATTAACCGTAATATCCTTATCGATATAACAGAGAACATCAAGGTTGATATCTATCAAATCGTTGATTTTAATAATATCCTTTGCACCCATTTTATTACTGCGTGCATTTTGAATAATTGCTACCTGGCAGGAAAGCTTTTCGAGGTGGAGAGTGTTATAAACATCCATACCCTTACCTGCTGTGATATGGTCAAAAACTATACCGTTTTCAATTTCATCAATTTTCATCAGATAGTACCTCCCCATTCAAGCAGAGTTTTTATAAGTGCCATTCTGATATATTTTCCGTTAAGTGCCTGAACGAAATATTTTGCTCTCGGGTCGTCGTCAACCTCGGGAGAAATTTCGTTAACTCTAGGAAGCGGATGCATAATTGTCAAATCAGCTTTAGCAGTTTTGAGCTTATCAAGGTCGAGAATAAAAGCGTCTTTATGCTTTAAATATTCATCCTCGGAGAAGAAACGCTCACGCTGAATTCTCGTCATATAGAGAATATCAAGGTCGCCCATAACCTCTTCCATAGTTTCAACCTCTGTGTATTCACAGCCACTTTTATCAAGAATATCAGTTTTGATATAATCAGGAACTGCAAGCTCTTTAGGTGAAATCAAAACAAACTTGACGTTATTATATCTGCACATTGCCTTTATGAGAGAATGAACAGTTCTACCGAATTTCAAATCTCCGCAAAGACCGATTGTAAGATTGTCAAATGTGCCCTTTTCACGATAGATTGTGAGTAGGTCAGTTAATGTCTGCGTTGGGTGAGAATGACCGCCGTCGCCTGCATTTATAATAGGGACACCGCTTTTAAAGCTTGCTACTCTCGGAGCACCCTCGAGAGGATGACGCATAGCAATAATGTCTGCATAGCAGGAAACCATACGAACTGTATCTTCAACACTTTCGCCTTTAGCTGCGGAAGAAGAGCCTGCCTCGGAAAAGCCTAAAACGTTACCGCCAAGCTCCATCATAGCCGCCTCAAAGGAAAGTCTTGTTCTTGTTGACGGCTCAAAAAAAAGAGTAGCTAACTTTTTGCCGTCGCAGATATGTGCATACTTTTCCTTGTTATTTATTATGTCGATAGCTACTGCTATCATATCGTCAATTTCCTGAAGTGAAAGGTCTGTTGTATCAAGTAAATGTCGCATTACGCTGTCACTCCTTAGTCCTTTGCTCCGTTGATTTCAAGGTATTTCTTAATACGCTCAACATTTTCAGCGTTTTTCTCGTCTTCTTCAAGATATTCGATAATGTCGTAAACATCAACTACTGAATATACAGGGAAACCGAATTCTTCTCCGACTTCAGCCATAGCAGATTTTTCAGTTTTGCCCTTTTCCTTACGGTCAACCATTACAAAAACGGCAGAAACCTTTGTACCCTCAAGCTTAGAGAGAATCGACATACTTTCTCTGATAGCTGTACCTGCGGTAATAACATCCTCGGTGATAACGATTTCGTCGCCTGCTTGAGGAGTATAGCCTACAAACACACCGCCTTCACCGTGGTCCTTTTCCTCTTTTCTGTTAAAGAAGAAAGGTACGTCAAGACCATTCTTTGCAAGTGCAACTGCAACTGAAACGGAAATCGGGATACCTTTATAAGCAGGTCCGAAAAGGACTGCCTTTTTCTTTCCGAGCTTTTCAAAATACGCTTTAGCATAAAATTCACCAAGCTTTTGAATCTGCTCACCTGTTTTAATATCACCTGCGTTAATGAAATACGGAATCTTTCTGCCGCTTTTAGCAGTAAAATCGCCAAATTTTAAAACGCCTGCATTCTCTAAAAATTCAATAAATTCTCTTTTGTAGCTTTCCATTTTTATCTCCTTATCCAACAAATTCCTCAACGCATCTTCTGTATGCTGCAACAGGGTCTTCGGCAGCGGTGATAGGTCTGCCCACAACAATATAGTCAGAGCCGATTTCCTTAGCCTTAGCAGGAGTAGTAACTCTTACCTGGTCGCCAACCTCGCCGTCAGCAAAACGAACACCCGGAGTAACAGTCATAAATGATGAACCGCAGGCATCCTTAACCATTCCTGCCTCAAGAGGTGAACAAACTACGCCGTCAAGTCCTGCTTCCTTTGCATTTTTAGCATACTTAACGATTGTATCATTAATAGATGAATTAATGAGAAGCTCGTTCTGCATTCTTTCTTCACTTGTTGAAGTAAGCTGAGTAACTGCGATAAGCAGCGGTCTTGTACCGTCTTCTCTTGTAAGTCCCTCAACGGCAGCTTTCATCATATCAATTGTTCCCGCAGCGTGAAGATTAGTCATATCAACATCAAGCTTTGAAAGAACAGCCATTGATTTTTTTACTGTATTAGGAATATCGTGAAGCTTAAGGTCAAGGAAAATCTTGTGACCTCTCTTCTTAATTTCCTTAACTATTGACGGACCCTCTGCATAGTAGAGCTCCATACCGATTTTAACGAAAGGCTTTTCCTCTGTAAACTTATCGAGGAAAGCAAAAGTAGCTTCAGCCGATGAAAAGTCACAGGCTATAATTACGTCCTTACCCATTAATCAATCACTCCTATAATATCACTTAATTTATCTATACCGAGGCTTTCACATACCTTTGGAAGCTCCTCGATTATATCCTTGCAGGCATAAGGATTTACAAGATTTGCAGCCCCTACCTGAACGGCAGTTGCACCTGCCATCATCATTTCGATTACATTTTCAGCAGTAGAAACACCACCGCAGCCCATAACAGGAATATTGCAGGCTTTCGCCACCTGATACACCATTCTGACTGCAACAGGAAAAATTGCATCACCGCTGAAACCGCCCATTTTATTTGCAATAACAGGCTTACGTCTTTTTATGTCAACACGCATACCAAGCATTGTATTGATAAGGCAAATTCCGTCTGCACCGGCCTCTTCACAGGCTTTAGCGATAGAAACTATATCAGTTACATTAGGTGAAAGCTTAATAAATACAGGCTTTGTAGTTACAGCTTTAACAGCTTTAGTAACCTCTGCGGCACATTCAGGAGAAGTACCAAAACTCATACCGCCGCCGTGAACATTCGGACAGGAAACATTAACCTCTAAGATGCCAACCTGTTCTTCTTTATCTAAAAGCTGACAGGTATAAGCATAGTCCTCAACAGAAAAGCCCGAAACATTAGCAATAACTTTTTTATGGAAATATTCTTTCATTTCAGGCAGTTCGTGCTCTATTACGTGCTCCACTCCCGGATTCTGAAGTCCCACAGCATTAATCATACCCGAAGTACATTCAGCAATTCTCGGAGTAGTATTACCGAAACGAGCGTCTTTTGTTGTACCCTTAAAAGAAAAGGAGCCTAAAATGTTAATATCGTAAAAATCTTTAAATTCCTTACCGAAACCGAAAGTGCCTGACGCAGGAACAATAGGATTATCCATTTCCATTCCGGCAAGATTTACAGACAAATCTACCATATTATCTCCTCCTTAACAAGCACAGGGCCGTCCTTGCAGATACGCTTACTTCCGTATTTTGTTTTACAGGAGCATCCCATACAAGCACCGAAACCACAGCCCATTCTCTCCTCAAAAGAAAACTGACCTGATGTAGTTGTTTTATCGTAAACAGCCTTAAACATAGGAAGCGGACCGCAGGTATAAAAGTAGTCGTAATCTTCAATAAAAGCGTCTGTAACAAAGCCCTTTACGCCGTATGAGCCGTCGGCAGTTGCAACGATTACATCAGCACCGAGAGCCTTAAATTCATCCTCATAGAAGATTTCGTCTTTAGTGTTAAAGCCTAAAATGACAGTAACCTTTTGTCCGTCTTCGATTAGTTTTTTTGCAAGCATATACATTGGCGGAACACCTACACCGCCGCCGATAAGCATAGGCTTTTCAGACTTTGAAATATCGTAGCCGTTACCGAGGCCTGTTAAAATGTCAAGGCTCTCCCCTGCCGTCATCTTTGCCATTTGGTCTGTTCCCTCGCCTACAACCTTATAGATAATAGTAATCGTATTATCGTCGCAGTCGCATACTGAAATCGGACGGCGGAGGAATTTACCCTCAAGCTTAATATTTACAAACTGACCTGGAGCGGTGATATACTGAGTATCACCCTCCAAAATCATTTTATATACATCTTTTGCAATTTTTTCATTCAAAAGAATTTTATATACGTTTTCTTTATACATAATACACCTTATTCAGCGTCAATAGTTGACACACCGAGAGTTATTTCCTCAAGAACATCAAGAAGAACCTTAACTGTATCAAGAGATGTAAACATAGTTACATTGTTTTCAACAGCAGCACGCCTGATTTCTGAGCCGTCGGAATGAGAGTCACCTGCGTTGATATCAATAGTATTGATAACATATGCAATATGTCCCTGACGGAGAGCCTTGAGAATTTCATCGCTGTCATCAACAGTGAGCTTCTGTCTTACTCTTGTACGGATACCATGTGACTTGAGATACTTTGCAGTACCTTCTGTAGCCTCGATATTAAAGCCTAAATCGTAGAAACGCTTGATAAGCGGAAGAGCTGCAGGCTTATCCTGGTCAGCAATAGTTACAAGAACTGTACCATAGTTTGCAACATTCATTCCCGATGCCTGAATAGCTTTATAAAGTGCTCTTGTCAAAGATTTATCATAGCCGATTGCCTCGCCTGTTGACTTCATTTCAGGCGAAAGATAAGTATCCATACCCTTGAGCTTTGAGAATGAGAATGCAGGTGCTTTAACATACCAACGCTTTTTCTCCTCAGGATAAACCTCTGTAATTCCCTGCTCCTTAAGTGAATGTCCGAGAATTACCTGTGTAGCGATATGAGCCATAGGAACTGAGGTTGCTTTTGAAAGGAACGGAACTGTTCTTGATGACCTCGGGTTAACCTCGATAACAAAAACATCATCGTTTTCATCAGCGATAAACTGAATGTTATAAAGTCCCACAATACCGATAGCCTTGCCGAGCTTTACTGTATAGTCGATAATCTTATCCTTAACCTGCTGTGATGCTGTAAATGTAGGATAGATTGAAATTGAGTCGCCTGAGTGAACGCCCGTTCTTTCAACGTGCTCCATAATACCCGGAATAAATACGTTCTCGCCGTCGCAGATAGCATCAACTTCAAGCTCACGGCCCATAATGTACTTATCAACGAGTACCGGCTGTTCAGTATTGATTTCAACGGCAGTCTGGAGATAGTGGCGTAATGATTCCTCGTTGGCAACAATCTGCATTGCACGTCCGCCGAGAACAAATGAAGGTCTTACAAGCACAGGATAACCAATCTCTGCTGCAACCTTGACGCCCTCTTCAATATTTGTAACTGCAAGTCCCTTAGGCTGCGGAATGCCCAGCTGTTCCATAACCTTTTCAAAGCTGTCTCTGTTTTCTGCTCTGTCGATAGCTTCAACATCAGTACCGATAATCGGAACACCGAGAGCATCAAGAGGAGGTGCAAGGTTAATTGCAGTCTGTCCGCCGAGAGATACAACGATGCCCTCAGGATTTTCAAGGCAGATTACATTCATTACGTCCTCAACAGTCAGCGGCTCAAAGTAAAGCTTGTCCGAGGTGGTGTAGTCTGTTGATACAGTTTCAGGGTTGTTATTGATGATAATTGCCTCGTAGCCTGCTTCTCTGATTGACCAAATAGCGTGAACTGTTGAATAGTCAAATTCTACACCTTGACCGATACGGATAGGACCAGAGCCGAGAACAACAATCTTCTTTCTGTCGGAAACGATTGATTCGTTTTCTTCTTCATAAGTTGAGTAGAAATACGGAACATATGAATCAAACTCGGATGCACAAGTATCAATCATCTTATATACAGGGAAAATGTTATTGGCTTTTCTGAGTTTAAATACATCAGCCTCGCTCATTCTCCATACCATACCGATGAATTTATCGGAAACGCCCATTTTCTTCGCGTCTTTAAGGGTTTGAATGTCGCCAACATTCTCAGCGAGAGGAGTTTCAAAATCAACAATGTTCTTAATCTTCTCAAGAAAGAACATATCAATCTTAGTTGCGTTATAAATTCTGATTAAATCGCAGTTAAGCCTGATAAGCTGAGCAATAGCGAACAGTCTGTCATCAGTACCGTCCTTGATATATTCAATAAGCTCATCTTCTGTATAGGTGTCAAACTTCTTGCTGTAAAGATGACATACACCTGTTTCAAGAGAACGTACTGCTTTAAGCAAGCTTTCCTCCATAGTTCTGCCGATAGCCATAACCTCACCGGTAGCTTTCATCTGCGTATTAAGTGTGTTATTAGCGTCAGCAAATTTATCAAACGGAAATCTTGCGATTTTAGTAACTACATAGTCGAGAGTCGGCTCAAATGATGCAGGAGTGTTAGCAATAGGAATTTCGTCAAGGTGCATACCTACAGAAATTTTAGCAGACACTCTTGCGATTGGATAGCCTGATGCCTTTGACGCAAGAGCTGATGAACGCGAAACTCTTGGATTAACCTCAATAAGATAATACTGGAATGAATGAGGGTCAAGGGCAAACTGAACATTACATCCGCCCTCAATTTTAAGCTCTCTGATAATCTTAAGTGCAGAGTCACGAAGCATATGATACTCTTTGTTGGTAAGTGTCTGTGACGGAGCAACTACTACGGAGTCGCCTGTATGAACACCCACAGGGTCAATATTTTCCATATTACAGATAGTAATAGCGGTATCGTTTGCATCACGCATTACTTCGTATTCAATTTCCTTATAACCTTTAATACTCTTCTCGACAAGAACCTGATGAACAGGAGAAAGTGCAAGTGCGTTTTTCATCATCAGCACAAATTCTTCCTCGTCATCTGCAAAGCCGCCGCCTGTACCACCAAGGGTAAATGCAGGACGAAGAACAACAGGAAATCCGATTCTTCTTGCAGCTTCAAGACCGTCATCAAGAGATTCAGCAATTTCAGATGGGAGAACAGGCTCACCGAGGCTTTCGCAAAGCTCCTTGAAAAGCTCTCTGTCCTCTGCTCTTTCGATTGCTTCAAAGTTAGTGCCGAGAATTTCAACATCACATTCATCCAAGACACCTTTTTTAGCAAGCTGAACAGCAAGGTTAAGTCCTGTCTGTCCGCCAAGTGACGGAAGAATTGCGTCAGGTCTTTCGTGACGGATAATTCTTGCAACATATTCAAGATTAAGAGGCTCCATATAAACCTTATCGGCTATATCTGTATCGGTCATAATGGTTGCAGGGTTTGAGTTAATGAGAACTACCTCATAGCCCTCTTCACGAAGTGCAAGACAAGCCTGTGTACCTGAGTAGTCAAATTCAGCAGCCTGTCCGATTACAATAGGACCTGAGCCTATAACAAGTATTTTATGTATATCTGTTCTTTTAGGCATTGACCTCAGCCTCCTTTTCCATCAAATCAATAAACTCGTCAAAGAGATATGCACTGTCCTGAGGACCCGGTGCACTTTCAGGATGATACTGTACTGAAAACAGCTTATTTTCAACTGATTTAACACCCTCTGCGGTGTCATCAAGAAGATTTTTATGTGTCAGAGTAAGCTCAGTATTTTCAAGAGAATTTACATCAACAGCGTATGAATGGTTCTGTGAAGTAATTTCAATCTTGCCTGTATCAAGATTCATTACAGGATGGTTACCGCCTCTGTGACCGAATTTCATTTTAAACGTTTTTGCACCAAGAGCAAGAGAAATCATCTGATGACCAAGACAAATACCGAAGATTGGAAGCTTGCCCTTAAGCTCCTTAACAACGTTGATTACTGTCTGCACATCCTCAGGATTTCCGGGACCGTTTGAAAGGAAAAGGCCGTCTGGTCGCATTTTAAGGATTTCATCAGCAGTAATGTCATACGGAACAACTGTAACATTACAGCCCTTTTCGTTAAGCTTTCTGATGATATTGTGTTTGATACCGCAGTCAATAGCAACTACATCATACTTATGGTTAGGAGTACGGGAGTACCAACGCTTTTTACAGCTTACACGTGATACCATATCGGTAGGAATAACATATTCCTGAACTTTCTTGAGAGCCTCCTCATATGGCACATCAGCGTCGCAGATAATAACTTTCTGTGAGCCCTCGTCACGGATAATTCTTGTAATCATTCTTGTATCAACACCGCTGATACCAGGAATGTTATACTCGTCAAGAACCTCGGAAAGTGTCTTAGTATATCTGAAGTTAGACGGCAAATCGTTATATTCTCTTACAATCAAACCGCCCATAGTAGGCACTTTGGTTTCATAGTCCTCATCGGTCATACCATAGTTACCGATAAGAGGATATGTCATACACACCATTTGGTCGGTATAACTCGGGTCGGAAATAATTTCCTGATAACCTACCATAGAGGTATTAAAAACAATTTCGTTAATAGCTTCCTTGTCGGCACCGAATCCGTAGCCGTAAAATTCCTTGCCGTTTTCAAGAACGATTTTCTTGTTATAAGGCTTCATAAACAATCTCTCCTTTACATATAGTTAAAAGATTTTCACCTTTAAGCTTCCAATCTTTAAAGGGCGTTGCTCTGCCCATAGTTACAAATTCATCGGGATTAACTACCCATTCCCTGTCAGCATCAATCAACGCTAAATCTGCCGGCTGACCTACTTCAATCTTGCCGCCGTCAAAGCCGAAAATCTCACGTGGTTTAACTGACATCATATCAATAAGCTTTTCAAGAGTGATAACTCCTGTTTTAACAAGCTTTGTATTCAGCACACCGAAAGCAGTTTCAAGACCTACAACGCCCATTGCAGATTTTGCAAGACCTCTTGACTTTTCATCAGCAGAATGAGGAGCGTGGTCTGTTGCAATAACATCAATTGTACCGTCAAGCACGCCGTCAATCAGTGCCTGCATATCCTCACGGCTTCTAAGCGGAGGGTTCATTTTAAATCTGCCGTCCTCCTGCAAATCTTCATCACACATTGTAAGGTAGTGAGGTCCTGTTTCGCAAGTGACCTTGACGCCGTGTGCCTTAGCATTTCTAATTATCTCCACGCTTTCCTTGGTGGAAATATGGCAGACGTGGTACTGACAGCCTGTTTCCTCAGCAAGCTTGCAGTCTCTTTCAATCTGTTTCCACTCACTTTCGGAGCAGATACCCTTATGGCCATGAGCCTTACAGTATTCTCCGTCGTGGATATATCCGCCATGCAAAAGCTCATTGACCTCACAGTGAGCCGAAATAACCTTACCGAGCTTTGCACATTCGGTCATAGCATTTCTCATAAGTTCTTCGTCCTGCACACCCGTACCGTCATCGGAAAAGCCTGCGGTTTTATCAGCAATAGAGGCGAAATCAATAAGTTCTCCTCTGCCTTTTCTGCCCTTAGTAATAGTACCAAAAGGCACAACATCAATAACGGCATCACGCTCTATAATGTCAGTTTGTGCTTTCAAGCCTTCTACGCAATCAGGAGCAGGATTAAGATTAGGCATTGTACAAAGAAGAGTGTAACCTGCTTTTGCACCTGCAAGAGAGCCTGTCTTAATTGTCTCTTTATAAGAAAATCCCGGCTCTCTCAAATGCACATGAACATCTGCGAAACCCGGAATTAAAAAATACTTATCCATTGCGTCAATTACTCTATCAACACTATTGCCAGAATCAATAGCGGTACCAAGGGACTTGATTTTTCCGTTCTCAATAAGAACATCTGACTTTATAAAAACATTGTCGATATACGCCAAAGCGTTTTTTATCAGCAAAGTCATAAATCACATTCCTTTCTTTATTTAACATATTATAATATATTTCTACACAGTAAGTCAACATAAAAATATTAATATTATCTATTTACTTATGAAAATTTTTGTTATATAATTAATTTGATTTTTTCTTAAATACAGGAGATAAAAAATGGAATTTGTTTCAGGTGCAGGTGCAACAAACGTTGACCTGCTTTATCAAGGCTTTGACAGGCTTGCAGGCGTTGGTGAAGAGCTTTACTGCAAAGACTTTTCACTTCAGCTCGGCGGTGGTGTGCCGGCAACACTCATCAATCTCGGCAGGCTCGGCATTAACGCAAAAATTGCCACAGAGCTTGGCTGTGATATTTTTTCAAATTTTGCAAAAGAGAAATTTCAGCAAAATAACGTATCACCAATCAATCTTTACAGCGGCGAGGATATTCCCTTAAATATCACATCGGCAATAATTTTGCCTAAGGACAGGACATTCTATACATACGGCAAGGGCACCATTGACCCTGACGATAAAGCAAAAGAAACATTTTATCAAATGGCTAAAGGCTCAAAGGTTTGCATAATGCAGCCAGGCGGTTTTCTTGAGGTGTATAAAAAGCTCAAGATCGAGGGCACAATTCTCGTTCTTGATACAGGTTGGGATGATGAGCTGAGCTTTGAAAAATACGGCGACTATCTCGAAACCGCTGATTTCTACACACCAAACCGCAAGGAAGCAATGCAGATTACAGGCGAGAACACTCCTGAAAAGGCTGCCTGGGCACTAAAAAAATATTTTGATAAAGTCGTAGTTAAGGTTGACGCTGACGGCTGTATAGGTATAGACGGTGACGATTATTTCTTTGTAAAAAGCGTTGAAGAATTTAAGAATGTTGATTCAACAGGTGCCGGTGACGCTTTCCTTTCAGGCTTTATTTACGGCTTGTTTTATGACAAGAGCTTAAAAGACTGCATTGAACTTGGAAATATTACAGGCGGTAAGGCTGTTACCGAAGTTGGTGCATTAAGCGGATATTTAACGGAAGCAGAACTGCTTGAGTACAAAAATAGAATTTACGGATAAAACAAAAATGCGGAGGCTCGTGTGAGTCTCCGTTATTTTTTACATAATATTTCTTTTAAATTTAATATCATTGTCGCTCAATTCAGCAATAACGCCGTTACAATCTGCCGTACAGATTATTGATGATTTTGCTGTTTTCATAAGCTTAATGCGGACATCGGGATAAACTCTGTTCATAGAGTTACAAATTACAGAATAATCAGGCGACAGCTTTTTAGCAAAATAGTGAGATGTTGAGCCGAAATAACCGTGATGACCTACTTTGAGTATATCAACCTTGCCGACCTTATCTGCAATTATTTTTTCGTCGCCGTCTTTATAGTTTAAATCTCCAACAAGGAGAGCTTTTTTATTTCCGAGAGTTACAAGAGTTACAACTGAATTTATATTTTCGCCGAACTTTCTTTTCCTCTTTTTATATGAGCCGTTATAAAAGTGAATTTTAAAATCGCCAAGTGACCTTTCCCTATCGTCAAATGACTCAATCAACTCAACGTTATTTTGCTTAATCGCATCGAGCATTTGAGTGTAGACCTCAGTATTGTCCCACCTTTTGCGTTCCATAATAAAAATGTCATCTTCATTGTATGGCTTAAGGTATGCGGTTTTAACTGATATATCAGGATGATTTATAACCGTATCAAAGCCGCCGATATGGTCTGAATGACAATGAGTGCCAAGAACAAAATCTATATTGACTTTTCCGTTTTCATCTGCAAAGTTGTCAATGAGATATCTTACTACCTCATCCTCATAACCCGGAAGATTAAGATTCGGCTTATCTGCGGGAAAGTCGGTATCCTCCGCTGCGTCAATCATAGCAATATGTCCGTCACTTTCGAGAATGATGCAATCGGAATGACCTGTATTTAAGAAATGAATTTTACCAAGCATATGTAGCTCCTTAAGCAAAATATTTTTTATAGATATAATCGGCAATACCCTCGTTGTTTGAACAGCCTGTATCGTCGGAAATTCTTTGAATTTCACCTGACGCATTAGACGGCGAAACCGAAACATCCGACGCAGAAAACATTGAAATATCGTTTTTGCTGTCCCCTGCCGTGATAACCTTGTCCCAAGAAATATTCAGCATTTCGCAAAGTCTTGAAAGTGCCTTACCCTTTGAAACATTACAAGGCATTATCTCGATATTATTGTCCATTGAGGTTGTAAAAATAATATCGTCAATATCCTTGAGCCTACGCATACATTCTGTGCGTTCGGAAAGATTTTTAAAGAACACATTAAAAATCTCTGTCTTTTCAGTATTCTTTACATACTCGTTTAAATTATCCTTGCCAACTCTCGTTTGAGTAATTACATCTCTGTAATTGGGGTCAATAGCGTAATATTCATACGATTTTTCATTTATTTTTTTCTTGTCGGTAACAGGATATCCGTTTTCGTAAAGCTCAATCATCGTGTCGTATTCGTCAAGGAGATTAAATATCTCAGCTGCCAAAGAATTGCTGAAATATTCAGAAAACAAAGCCTCTTTGCTGTTATTATTTACTGCAACGGCACCATCGGAATAAATAATGTATTTAATACACTCGAGATTTCTTACGGCATCAGGTATTTCAAAATATGTTCTGCCTGTTACCACAACAAAATGAGCACCGAGAGAGGTTATATTTTTGATAGCGTCAATATTTTTTTCGGTCAAATTGCTGTTATCATCGAGAAGAGTTCCGTCAAGGTCGCAGGCTACAAGATTATATTTCACTGCTTTTCTCACCCTCCTTAATTCCGACGTGGTAGATTACAAACAGGTTAAGAGAAAGAACTGCAAGCTGAATAATTAACTGAACGGCAAAATGATTACCGCTGAGAGAATTTACATAACTGCCTGCTAATGCTGAAAACCATCCGCCGACAAATGAAAGCACAAGTCCTAATACAATCATCATAGCTGTTTTTGTATTTTCAACCTTTAAGGATATGAATGTTTCTGTGCAGAAAATACTGATAAGCTCAATTGCCACAGAAGTAAAAAGCAAATCTTTATAGAAAATTCCGAAGAAATTATATACAGGCAAATGATTATCAGGGGTCTGACTGTTAATTTTAAAAACCAAGAAATACAAAATACAAAAGCATACCATTCCCACCGATAATGAAATTAAATATGCAAGTGCAAATTGTTTCTTTTTATCTTTCATAAAAATCTCCTCTTTGTTAATGCTGTTCAGGCTTTTTTACTCTGTGAATGAGATATCGTTCAATAGGATAAGTCCAAATAGTCGGAATGTTGATAATAATGAATTTTGAAATAATTTCCGTTAAAGGATTTGAAATATTGTGAGCCGTCATAAATGTTCCGAATGCTCCGCCAATCCACGAACTGACGAGAATATTGAATATGGCAAGAATGAAATAAAGCGTTGAGCTGTACGCAGGATTGATATTTGAATGGAAAGTCAGCTTTCTGTTCATTATATAAGCTGCCACATATCCTGCGGTGGTTGATATAAGATAGGAAATCAAATAACCTTTATACCTGATGCCGAGAAAGGACAAAAGTGCGCTGTCCGGTAAAGGCTCACTGTTAAGGCTCTTGAATATGAAATACAAGCAAATCAAGTAGGTTACTATATCAAGTGCTGATGTAACAATGACTGTTATATTAAATTTAATAAATTTCCAAAGCTCCTTGTGCTTTTTCTTAAATCTTGCAAAGCTTTCGTTATTCATTTACAGGCTTCTTCTTTCTGTGAATTACAAATCTGTTAAGCGGATAAGTCCAAATTGTAGGGACTGTCATTACAACAAGCTTTGTAAGCATTACGATAAATACGCTGTCATAGCCTTTATTTTGGATGAGCGTACCTAAAAACGCACCAAACCAAGTGTTAAACGCAATTGTGCAGACAACCATAATTGTGTAGAGAATTGTTGATAAAACAGGATTTGCGTCTGCTTTAAATGTAAGTTTTCTGTTCATAACATAAGCGGCAGCATAGCCAATTACAGCGGAAATAAAATATGAATACATATAGCCTTTGTATTCAATTCCCAAAAACGCAAGTACAGGACTGTCTGTTACGGGAACCTGATTAAGCGACTTGAAAACGCCGTACTGCAAAACTGCAAAAACCGCCATTTCAAGAACAGATGTACTGGCACCTGTGAATGTAAATTTGATAAACTTCCAAATTTCTGCGTGCTTTTTAGCAAAGGCAGTAAATTTTTCTTTAAGCTCGGAATTCTTCTTTGAGCTGTTTTGATTGCTGATGTTTTTTGCTTCGTCCATAGATTTCACCTTTCATACTTATCTTTTACGAAATAATTATAAATCGGTAATGTAAAATCTAAGTAAGAATTGAGGTAAAATGTAGGTAATTATTTTGTAAAGAGAAAACGACTGCCTCAGCAAAAAACCAAGACAGCCGAAATGTTAATTTTTCTTTTCCAAAAGTGGTTTGAGGTACTGACCTGTATATGATGCTTCGCACTCGCAAATTTCTTCAGGAGTTCCGCAGGTGACGATTGTTCCACCGCCTTTACCGCCTTCAGGTCCTAAATCAATAATATGGTCGGCAGTTTTGATAACATCAAGGTTGTGTTCAATTACAACAATTGTATTACCTGCGTCAACAAGCATATTAAGAACATTGACAAGCCTGTGTACATCGGCAGTATGAAGTCCCGTTGTAGGCTCGTCGAGAATATAAATTGTCTTTCCCGTACTTCTTCTCGAAAGCTCGGTAGCAAGCTTAACTCTCTGTGCTTCACCACCAGAAAGAGTAGTTGCACTCTGTCCGATTTTTATATATCCTAAACCTACATCCTGAAGAGTTTTCAGCTTGCGATAAATTTTAGGCTGTTGAGAGAAAAACTCTACGCCCTCATCAACAGTCATTTCAAGAACATCAAAAATTGACTTGCCCTTGAATTTAACCTCCAAGGTTTCACGATTATAACGCTTACCCCCACAAACATCGCAAGGAACATAGACATCTGCTAAAAAGTGCATTTCAATCTTAACTATACCGTCACCCTCGCAGGCTTCACAGCGTCCGCCCTTAACATTAAATGAAAAGCGGTTAGCCTTATAGCCACGCTGTTTAGCATCGGCAGTTTGAGCAAAAAGCTCCCTTATATCGTTGAAAACGCCTGTATAGGTGGCAGGGTTTGAACGAGGTGTTCTGCCGATTGGTGACTGGTCGATATTGATTACCTTGTCGAGATTATCTGCACCTGTTATCTTTTCAAATTTACCAGGTCGCTTTTTAGCTCCATTTAAAGTATTTGCAAGATACTTGTACAAAATCTCGTTAACGAGACTTGATTTTCCCGAACCTGAAACACCGGTAACAGCAATAAATTTGCCTAAAGGAAATTCAACATCAATATTCTTAAGATTATTTTCTTTTGCACCGAAAACAGTAAGCTTTTTACCATTTCCTGCACGTCTTTTTTCGGGAACAGGAATAAAGCGTTTTCCGCTGAGATACATACCTGTAACGGAACGTTCACAGTTTATGATATCGTCAACAGTTCCTGCTGCCACAAGCTCACCGCCGTGAATACCTGCACAGGGACCGATATCCACAATGAAGTCTGCGTTTCTCATTGTGTCCTCATCGTGCTCAACAACAATAAGAGTGTTACCCAAATCACGAAGATTTTTAAGAGTTTTGAGCAGTTTGTCGTTATCCCTTTGATGAAGACCGATTGACGGCTCATCGAGGATATAAAGTACACCCATAAGAGACGAACCAATCTGCGTTGCAAGGCGAATTCTCTGTGCCTCTCCGCCTGAAAGCGTTGCCGCCTCTCTTGAAAGTGAAAGATAATCAAGACCAACAGCGTTAAGAAATTCCAGACGCTGTTTTATTTCGTTTATAACAAGATTACCGATTAACTGCTGTCTTTCCGTAAGCTGAAGATTATTGATAAAATCAAGCTCTTCAGAAATAGGCATTGAGCAGAACTCGTGAATATTCTTTCCGCCGATAGTTACGCTGAGGATTTCAGGAGTAAGCCTTGAGCCTTTACAATCAGGACAGGTACAGGTCGTCATAACAGCCTCTATATCAGACCTTGCCCAATCAGATGTAGTTTCATTATATCGACGCTGAAGATTTGAAATAATGCCCTCAAAGTCATTTTTATAAGTTCCGTTACCATAGGACGTAACTCTCTGCATTTCAATCTTCTTGCCGTCTGTGCCATATAAAATAGCGTGAAGTCCCTCTTCGTTAATCATTTCAACAGGAACATCAAGAGAGAAATTATAGGCTTTTGCAAGTCCCTCAAAATACATTCTTGCAATACTGCCGTCCTTGATATTCCAGCCTGATGCTTTAATTGCTCCCTGATTGATAGAAAGCTTTTTATTAGGAATAATCAATTCAGGTGAGATTTCTTTATAAGAGCCAAGACCTGAGCACTTCTTACAAGCACCGAAAGGATTGTTGAAAGAGAACATTCTCGGACTCATTTCCTCAATAACTGCTCCGTGTTCAGGACAGGCGTAATTAAGAGAAAACAACTCTTCCCTGTCGCCCACAATATCAACAAGAACTGTACCTTCTGTTAAATGCGTTGCAGTTTCGATTGAGTCGGTAAGTCTTGACTTAATATCAGGGTTTATTACAAGACGGTCAACAATAACATCAATATAATGTTTTTTGTTCTTTTCAAGCTTAATTTCTTCTGAAAGGTCATAAACAGAACCGTCAATACGCACTCTTACAAAGCCTGACTTCCTAATATTGTCAAGCTCCTTGACATACTCGCCTTTTCTCCCCCTGACGATAGGTGCCATAATCTGTATTTTTGTTTTTTCCTCGAGCGACATTATTTGGTCAACTATCTGGTCAACAGTCTGCTGAGAAATTTCTCTGCCGCATTTTGTACAATGAGGAGTGCCTATTCTTGCATAAAGAAGTCTTAAGTAATCGTATATCTCGGTTACTGTTCCCACAGTTGAACGAGGGTTTCTGGCAGTAGTTTTTTGGTCAATTGAAATCGCAGGAGAAAGTCCGTCGATATAATCAACATCCGGCTTTTCCATCTGTCCTAAAAACTGCCTTGCGTATGATGAAAGAGATTCAACATATCTACGCTGTCCCTCTGCATAAATCGTGTCAAAAGCAAGACTTGATTTTCCCGAGCCTGAAAGTCCGGTGAAAACGACGAGCTTATCTCTTGGTATTTCAATGTCAATATTTTTAAGGTTATGCTCACGTGCACCTTTTACAACTATATTTTTGTTCATCATTCATCACCAATCCTTTCTCTCTTATATTTGTCATAGGCATCTTTGCCCTCTTGAGTAACAGGCTTTATCCATTTCTTTGAACGATAGAACAAGAAACTGAATATATTTTTAGGTATATCCTCAAACACATACATTACCGCAAAAGCCACAATAAATGGTGCTTTGAACACATAAACTGCAAGGAGTGTTGCAGGAACAGCAAGTGCCCAAAGTGTTAAAAGCTCAAATTTTGCACCTGTAATTGTGTCGCCGCCTGAACGGAAAATTGCCACAATTTCAAGATAAGGCATCATTCTGAACGGAAAAGCAACTGCATATATCAGCATCAGCGTTTGTGCGGTGCTGATTGCGGTTTGGCTAACATTATTACCCATATTGAATATGCTTACAAGCTGTCCCCTGAAAATAACAATAAACACCGAAATTATTACAGCAAGGACAGGTACGATAATCATAAACCGCTTTGACTCCAAAAGTCCTTTTTCAATCTTTCCTTGACCGATTGATTTTCCAATCATTACCGACGCTGCACTTGATATACCAATAAATATTACAAATGCGATATTTTCAAAGCTTCTCAGTATTGTTAAAGCAGAAAAATACTCATATCCCATATTACCGAATATGATATTGAAAATAAATGTTCCTGCACCCCACATACCCTCATTAAGTACAACAGGTGCCGCCTTGATAAGATATGAGGACAGCTCATTTTTTGAAAATGAAAAATACTCTTTAAAATGACCGATAAGTATATTTTTCTGCAAAAGCGAAATTACAATAATAAGTATTGTACCTGCCCAAGCGGAAATTACAGTTGCAAGAGCCGCACCTCTGACGCCCATCTTAGAAAATCCGAATTTACCGAAAATCATACAGTAGTCGAGAAAAATATTCAAAACAGTAGTAAACGCAGAAGCGTACATCGGCAGTTTTACATTTTCCACAGACCTTAAAATTGCGGCGAAAATGTTAGTAAGTGCAACGGGAATATATGAAAAAGCAACAATCTTTAAATACATTACGCCTGTTTCAATAACCTGAGGGTCGGAGTTAAACATTCTCACAACACCCTGAGGAATTATAAAGCTTATAGCAGTAAAAATGAGAGATACAACAATTGCAAATATAATTGAAATACCCGATATACGCTTTATTTTTTCATTATCCTTAATACCCCAGAACTGAGATATAAATACGGTTGTGGCAGAACAAAAGCCTACAAGCACCATTGTCATCAGCCACGACCATTGACCTATCATACCAACAGACGAAAGTGCAACAGTACCCAAGCTGCTGACAAGCAAAGTATCTGCAAGAGTAAAAGAACTTGTCAGTAAGTTTTGAAGTGCAACAGGTATTGTCAGCCTGACAGCCGTTTTCCAAAATTCTTTATCGTTAAAAAGTTTAGTCATTTGTTTTTCCTTCAAGCTCTGCGATTTGGTCACGCAGAAAGGCAGCGTGTTCAAATTCAAGCATACGTGCAGCCTCTTTCATTTCCTTAGTAAGCTGATTGATAAGAAGCTGTTTTTCTTTCTTGGTAAGATGCTTACGCTTGCCCTCAATTTTTTCTTTAGATGTAATTTCAATAATTTGATGAACGTCTTTTTTGATTGTTTGCGGCGTAATTCCGTGAGCCTCGTTATACTGCTCCTGAATTTTTCTTCGTCTGACGGTTTCGGTAATAGCTCGTTCCATAGACGGCGTAACGCTGTCGGCATACATAATTACCTCGCCGTTTTCGTTTCTTGCAGCTCTGCCGATTGTCTGTACAAGAGAGGTTTCACTTCTCAAGAATCCCTCTTTGTCGGCATCAAGAATTGCGACTAAAGATACCTCTGGAATATCAAGGCCCTCACGCAAAAGGTTAATACCCACAAGAACATCAAATTCTCCTAGACGCAAATCACGGATAATTTCCATACGCTCGATAGTGTCAATATCGTGATGCATATATCTGACCTTAACACCGAAATCTTCAAGATACTTCGTTAAATCTTCTGCCATTGCCTTTGTAAGAGTAGTAACAAGAACTCTTTCTTTACGCTGAGCACGGATATTGATTTCAGAAAGCAGGTCGTCCATTTGGTCCTCTGTAGGCTTAACTGTAATTATCGGGTCAAGAAGTCCCGTCGGTCTTATTACCTGCTCAACAATCTGTGTGCTGTGTTCCTTTTCAAATTCGCCCGGAGTAGCAGAAGTGAATACAACCTGATTAATTTTGCTGTAAAACTCATCAAACATAAGAGGTCTGTTATCAAGAGCACTTGGAAGTCTGAAGCCGTATTCCACAAGGCTTTCCTTTCTCGCTCTGTCACCTGCATACATACCTCTGACCTGTGGGAGCATAACATGGCTTTCATCGCAGAAAAGCAGAAAATCATCAGGAAAATAATCAATAAGAGTAAAAGGTGCTTCGCCGGGTTTTCTGCCGCTCATTACCGCAGAATAGTTCTCGATACCTTTGCAAAAGCCTGTTTCCCTGAGCATTTCAATATCATTCATTGTACGCTCTCTTATTCTCTGTGCCTCAAGGAGCTTGCCTTTTTCCTCAAAATAAGCAACTCTCTCAACCATTTCATTATATATCTTGTCAATGGCAACATTCATTTTTTCCGCACCCACAACATAATGAGATGCAGGATAAATACACACGTGAGAGAGAATACCCTCAACCTTGCCGGTAAGTGGCTGAATTTCGCAAATACGGTCAATTTCGTCACCGAAAAATTCAATTCTTACAGCATTACCCGATGAACCCGCAGGGAAAATCTCCACAGTATCTCCCCTGACTCTGAACTTATTTCTCACGAAATTGATATCGTTACGCTCATACTGAATAGACACAAGCTTTTCAATAAGAGCATCTCTGCCGTATTCCATACCTGAACGCAGAGAGATAACCATACTTTGATAATCAATAGGGTCGCCGATAGAATAAATACAGGAAACAGATGCAACAATTATAACGTCACGGCGTTCAAACAGAGCCGCTGTTGCAGAGTGACGTAGCTTGTCTATCTCATCATTGATTGCCGAGTCCTTTTCGATATAAGTATCGGTTGTGGGAACATACGCCTCAGGCTGATAATAGTCATAGTAAGATACAAAATACTCAACAGCATTTTCAGGAAAGAACTCACGGAACTCGCTGCAAAGCTGTGCAGCTAAAGTTTTGTTGTGGGCAAGAACAAGAGTAGGTCTGTTAATTTTTTCGATAATATTAGCCATAGTAAAGGTTTTACCTGAACCTGTAACGCCCATAAGCGTCTGCTCTTTATCACCTGCAAGTATGCCTTTAACGAGAGCATCTATCGCTTCAGGCTGGTCGCCTGTGGGTTTATATTTACTGACCAGCTTAAACTTGTCCATTTTAACACCTCTTATTCTTTTATCTCCACCTGAGTATTATGCTCTTATTTCGTAATTTTCCGCATTTAGAGTATTATATGATATTGGTTAAGGAATTTCAAGTGGTAATATATATTTGTATGTCGTTTTAAGAAAATCAGCCAAAATCAGAGAAAAAATAATTACAATAATGTAACCTTTCTTGTTAAATAAGTCGCATTGTGTTAGAATAGCAAAAATAAAAAAATTTCTTGGAGGATATAATTATGTCAAGAAAAGTAGTAATTATGGACCATCCGCTTATTCAGCATAAGCTGAGTATTCTTCGTGACACTGAAACAAGCACAAAAGAGTTTCGTGACCTTGTAAACGAGATTGCAATGCTTATGGTGTACGACGCTACAAGAGACTTACCTCTTGCTGACAAGCAGGTAACTACTCCTTGCGGTGTTGCTGACTGCAAGGTTATAGCAGGAAGAAAGCTTGCTTTCGTACCTATTCTCAGAGCAGGTCTCGGAATGGTAGAGGGTGCTCTTGAGCTTGTACCAGCTGCAAGAGTAGGTCATATCGGTCTTTACAGAGATGAGGAAACTCTCCAGCCTGTTGAGTATTACTGCAAGCTGCCTAAGGATATTGAGGAGAGAGACGTATTTGTTCTCGACCCGATGCTTGCAACGGGCGGTTCTGCAATTGACGCTATCTCACAGATTAAGCTCAGAAAGCCTCGTTCAATTAAATTTCTTTGCATTATTGCAGCACCTGAGGGACTTGAGGCACTTAAAGAGGCTCATCCTGATGTTGATATTTTCTGTGCAGGAATGGACAAGCACCTTAACGAGAACGGATATATTGTTCCCGGTTTAGGTGACGCAGGCGACAGAATTTTCGGCACTAAATAATGTAAATAATTTATAAAATTATATATTCAAGAAAGAGGTTAAACTATGGCTAAAAGCAAAAAAGAAAAAATTGTTGTAGGCACCGATGGTATCTATGACGCAAGGCAGCTTGGAACAGGTAAAATGATTGTTCTCGGATTTCAGCATATGTTTGCAATGTTCGGTGCAACTGTTACAGTTCCGCTTTTAACAGGACTTGACATTTCAACAACACTTCTTATGGCAGGTCTCGGAACACTCCTTTTCCACGTATTCACAAAATTCAAGGTACCTGCATTCTTAGGTTCTTCATTTGCATTCCTTGGCGGTTATGCTGCTATCGCACCAATGCTTGACGGCAATACTCCGAACAAAGAAATGCTCCCATATGCCTGTTTAGGTGTAGCCTGTGCAGGACTTCTCTATCTTGTTCTTGCTGCACTTATTAAGATTATCGGCATTAACAAGGTAATGAAGCTTTTCCCACCTGTAGTTACAGGTCCTATCATTATCGCTATCGGTCTTGGTCTTGCACCGTCAGCAGTTTCTAACTGTTCAAACAACTGGTGGCTTGCAATTATTGCACTTGCACTTGTAATTATATTCAACATTTTCGGTAAGGGTATGGCAAAAATCATTCCTATCCTTCTTGGTATTATCGGCTCATACGCTGTCGCTGTAATCGTTGGTAATGTTTGCGGAGTTGAGAGCTTTGCAGTTGACTTCACAGGCGTTAAAGAGGCCGCTTGGATTGGTTTCCCAATTGAGTGGAGCTCAACAGTATTCGGTGGTGTACACGACGCATCTAAGGCTGTTACAGCTATTATTGCTATTATGCCTATCGCACTTGCTACTATGATGGAGCATATCGGTGATATCTCTGCTATCAGTGCAACCTGCGGTAAGAATTACATCAACGACCCTGGTCTTCATCGTTCACTTGCAGGTGACGGCTGTGCAACAATTCTTGCTTCACTTTTCGGCGGTCCTGCTAACACAACATACGGCGAAAACACAGGTGTGCTTGCTCTTTCAAAGGTTTATGACCCAAGAGTAATCAGAATTGCTGCTTACTTTGCAATTCTCTTCTCATTCTGTCCTAAGTTTGCAGCAGTTATCGAGTCAATTCCTGTTGCTATTGTAGGCGGTATTTCATTCGTACTTTACGGTATGATTTCTTCAGTGGGCGTGAGAAACGTTGTAGAGGCTAAGGTTGACTTCTCAAAGTCACGTAACACTATTATCGCTGCTGTTATTCTTGTATGTGCTCTCGGTCTCGGTAGCGGTATTACATTCGCAATCGGTCAGTTCAACATTACACTTTCAGCTCTTGCTGTTGCAGCTCTTGCAGGTATTATCCTCAATGCAATTTTCCCGGGCAAGGACTACGATTTTGAAAAGGCTGAAAAAGAAAAGGCTGAACAGAAGTAATTTTGCACAACAAAATATTTGCTTTTTAAGGAACGGATTTATGTCCGTTCCTTTTTCTTTACAACAAACGGAAAATATTATAAAATTTATTAGAAGTTTTTGCGACATATTTTTCATTTTCGCTGACTACCATATGAAAGATAAATTTATCTTCGCAATACAGTTATATACTGTATGTGGAAGGAGGAACGTATGGCAAAAGTGAATAAAGCTCAGGCAGATGAGGCTGTAAAGCAGGCGTACAGGGACTATAACAATCTGCTGATAAAATATTGCAGGATTCGTTTGAAGGATGTTCCGGATGCAATTGATGACTGTTTGCAGAATACATATCTTGCATATTACAAGCGTCTTTTGAGCGGTGAGGAAATTAAAAATACGAAAGCCTTTCTTTACCGAGTGGCAGACAATATGGTAAAGCGTACTGTTGCCGATTACAGCAAAAATGCAAAGCGTCATACAGATTTAGATAACGCAAAAGAACTATCGGCACAAATTGATTTTGACAGCTTTTCAAATTCGGAAATTGACTATGACATACTAAAAGAAAGGCTGATAAATAGACTTAATAATGACGAACAGTTCTTGTACCGAATGAAATACGAAGAACGAAAAAGTCTTAAGGAAATCGGCGAAACACTTAACATTCCGCCGTCTGCCGTAGCGAACAGGACATCACGGCTAAGGACAAAAATCAAGCGTCTTATAAGCGAAACGATAGAAGAAATCGAAGGAGGGAGATTATCTTGAATATTACGGTTAGTAAGGAAATAATTGATTACGTATGCAATGATGATTTATTTTCAGCTGAGCTTGAGAAATATTTAAACGCAGTTATTGACGAAGAAATTGACAAAGGCGACGATATGGATACAGACCTGATAGATGACTGCGTCAATATACTTGACGAGCTTGAAAACGGCGGTATCTCCTCTGCTGTTCAATTCATCACAAATGAAAACAAAGTAATTCGTTTCTGCCGTAAAGGCACATCAAGCACAAGAATCAGGTTTCAAAGAGCGGTTGCGGCAATTGCAATTCTCGCTGTAGGTTCTGCTGCGTTATATAACGCAAGCCCTGCACTTGCACAGCAGGCAAAGGACTTTTTCTCTTATGTTGCAGAGGCACTCGGAATTGCGGCGGACCGCACAGAAAATGAAAATTCACAAATTAAATCACTTTACGGCGAGCTTTCAGACGATATTGATTTAACAGTAAGGAACGAAAACGATATTGATTTAAGCAAAATAAATGTAATTGCAGTTTATGATGACGGCTCTCAAAAGGAAATACCAATCAAAAACTGTGAAATCACAACAACTCAGGAAAGCGAAAAGGTCATTTTGATAATTTCATATGACGGCTGTGCTTTTAGTATTGCATTTGAAATTAGGGGGTAAAATTATGAAAGCGAAAAGAATAATAAGCTTTTATCTTGCTTTGATAATGTTAATTATTTCTATTCCTTTTACTGCGTTGGCAGTTGAAGATAACGATACTGATACAGATAATTTTGATTATCAAATTATAACAGCAGGAGAAAACAATCCTTGCATTGAAATTGTCGGCTACAAAGGCACTTCACATTCAATTACACTTCCTGCTGAAATAAACGGAATGAAAGCGGTAGGAGTTAATTACGACTTTTCTTCAAATACAGATGTAAATTTAACCGATATAGTTGTACCTGAGGGCTACGAATACATTTCAGGTATGAGTTATTTTAAAAACCTAAGCATATCGTTACCGACAACAATTAAGTTAATAGATGCTGATGCGTTTTATAACACAATAATTGAGAAAATCAATTTTCCTGACAATATTGTCGGAATAGGAAACAACGCATTTAACGGCACAAGGTTTGCAGACACCGACATTGTTCTGCCTGACAGCTTGGAATATATTGATAACGGAGCGTTCAGCCGTTCAAATATCACCTCAATAAACATCGGCAAAAACGCTTCTCCGGGATATATAGGCGAATATGAATACGGAGTAGATATTTTCGGATACAGAACTGACGATTTGAGCTTTATTCAGTCTTTCATAGAAAGATGTGAAAGCTTAACCTCAATTACTGTAGATTCACAAAACCCATATATTACAGCCGATAATAATGTTTTGTATTCAAAGGATAAAAGTGTTGTTTACGGATATCCTGCCAGCTTGAAAAAATGCAACTTCACAATACCAAACGAAGTTACAGATATTGCAGGCAGTGCCTTTTCAGGTGCAAATTTTAACACCTTAACCATATCAAACAGCATTTTATATTTTCACGAAAATTCATTTAGGTATATTACTGCTGACAGCATAAGCTTTGAGCCTGACTCAAAGCTGAAAAAAATCGGCACAAGTGCTTTTTATCACGCAAAAATCACTTCTTCTTTGGTAATTCCCAAGTCGGTTGAGAAAATCTGCAATCAGTCCTTCGGCTCGAGTGACATTACGCAAGTAAGCTTTGAAAATGGTTCAAAATGCACAGAAATCGAAAAGAATGCATTTATTTCTTCAAGTGTTACAAAAATAAGTATTCCTTCTTCAGTCAATAAAATTTCTGATGAGAATAATTATTCCGGCGTTTTTAAAAACTGTGAAAAGCTAACTGATGTAATATTTGAAGAAAACTCACAGCTTACTATTTGGGGAAAAGAGCTTTTTGAAAACTGCACATCTTTAAAAAATATTGTGATAAACAAAAACAGCATACTCTATTCCATATACTGCACTCTTGACGATATTGCAGTTAAAGATTTAGATTTTTCAAACTGCCGTGCATTATCAAGCATTCCTATAAGGTGCTTTGAAAATAACAATAATTTAGAGAGTATTAATTTAAGCAACACAAACCTATACGAAATAAATTCCAAAACATTTTATAATAACACAAATCTTAAAAAGGTTGTTCTTCCCGAATGTCTTTATTCTATTGACAGCAACGCTTTCAGCTCCTGTATAAATCTTAATGACATAAACACAGATAATGTAATAAGCATTTATTCTAATGTGTTTTCAAATTGCGGTATGCTTGACGAAAACACAACAGCATCAAAGGTCATTAAAGATAACGGAGAATTCTATTACTATGAGTGCGAAAACGGAATAACCATAAGCCGACCAATTAGTGAAAACATATCATCAAATATTGAATTTCCAAGTGAAATAGGCGGAAAGCCTGTTACAAGAATTGATGAAAATGCTTTTTCAAATATCACAGCAGACAGCATTACAATTCCTGAAACAGTAACTTCAATCTGTGAAAACGCTTTCTCCGGTGCAGTTATAAACAACGGCATAAATCTGCCTGAAAGTGTTTCTTTTATAGGAAGTAACGCTTTTAGAAATTATCAAAGCACAGATGTTAACGTTAACACAAGCTTTTCAATTCCGCAAAATGTAAATGTGATAAATTCTTACACATTTTTCGGCAGCGGTATTGACGAAGTCAAAATTAATAACGGCGTATTATTTATCGGAGATTTTGCATTTAACGCAACTGAAATTGAGGACTTCAATATTCCTGATACGGTAGCTCATATAAACAGATTTGCATTGAACACAGAAAAGCTAAACACAATAAGCTTTGGTGCTGAAATGGGAAATATTAAAGATTTTATTAAGGATAGCTTTAATAACCCTGATTTCTCTTTCGGAACAAGTAGAGATGAAATTTACAAAACAAGAGCATATCCAACCGCATATAATATTTCCGAGGAAAATCCGTATTATAAATCAGCTGATGGTGTAGTATACAGCAAAGAAACTGATAAATTAATTTCGTTTCCATGCGGTAAAGATTATAGCGAAGCCGAAATTCCGACAAGTGTCAAAACTATTGAAAGCTATGCGTTCTCAAATTTAAACAATACAGAGAGCATTTCTCTTCCGAACAGCATAACTGCACTTGAGCCATACGCATTTGCAAACACAATATCGCTGAAATACATTTTTATACCTAACAGCATTACGGAATTTGTATCCGACAATTATAACGGCGACCAAACATTCATAAACGGAAAATCATTGGAAACAGTAATTTTTGATAACAATATCAGTTTGCCGAATTTGAACAATACATTTAAAGACTGTAAGGCACTTAAAAATGTTATATTCGGTGACGGAAGCTCGGTTGATATGCTTCTTTACACTTTCTATAATTCAGGAATTGAGTCAATAGATTTAAACTGTACCTCAAAATATTTGGAAGCAACATTTGCAAATACTCCCCTTGAAGATATAACACTTCACAAGGGAATTGAAACCATAGAACTGATGACATTTTACAACACAGCACTCAAGGAAATTATGCTTCCAAGTACGGTGAATTACATTGGCGGAAGAGCTTTTGAGGGATGTGAAAATTTAAACTTTGTCAATCTTTCAAACGTTAAAGGCATAGATTATGCAGCATTTAAAAACTGCATCAGTCTTGAAAGCATCGACCTTACAGGCGTATATTACTTATATAGTGGTATTGCCGAGGATGCTCCATTCTACGGCTGTAAAAATTTGAAGAAATTCTATTTTACCGCTGAGGAAAAGGACGCTTATATTGCTGAAAACGAATTTCAGGGCTATGATAATCTTGAAACTGTTGTTATCGGAAACAGCGTTACGGAAATTCAAGATTACGCTTTTGCCGACTGCTCAAATCTTGAAACTGCTTTGATTGCTGATTCTGTAACTTCAATTTCAGATACTGCATTTGAGGGTTGTGACAATCTTACTATTGTATGTATGAATTCTTCATTTGCAAGTTTGTATGCGAAAAAGAATAATATTTCGGTATCAACGCTTATTGTTGCCCCTATTGCCGACCAGGAGTACACAGGAAAGCCAATAACTCCTCCGCTGACTGTCACTCAAGGAAACAACAAGCTGACTGCCGATAAAGATTACAAGGCAACATACAGCGACAACATCAATGTAGGCACGGCAAAAGCAACAGTTATAGGCTTAGGCGATTACAGCATTTTCGGTACTGTCAGCAGATTTAATATCGTAAAAACTAAAACTGATACTCCGACCGAAAAGCCTGCAACTACTGTTAAACCGACAACAACAGTTAAACAGACCGCTACTGCTACGCCGACAGCCTCTGTTACAACCACAACGGCAAAAGCAAGTTCGTCTTCAAGCAGTAACACCGCACAAAAGACTACCGCAAAAAAATCTACTACAGCAAAAAAGACTCCTGTTAAAAAGCCTAAATCAACAAAAATCAGCAAGCTAACTAAAGGCAAAAAGCAGTTTAAGGTGGTATGGAAAAAGATTTCGGGCGTCAGCGGTTATCAAATTCAGTACAGCACATCAAAGAAATTTACAAAGGAAACTACTAAATCTGTAACCATTAAAGGCTCAAAATCTACAAGCAAAACCATTAAAAAGCTGAAATCAAAAAAGGCATATTATGTACGTGTACGCACATATAAAACTGTTAAGGTCAACGGAAAAGCCACTAAAGTATATTCCTCTTGGAGTTCGGCTAAATCAGTAAAAACCAAGTAACAAAAAAGACTGTCTGATTAGTAATCAGGCAGTTTTTTGCATAAAAAAGCAGGTACACAATAAATGTACCTGCAAAAGCTATTTCATTCTTATAAGGTCGGAATCTTTTGAGAACGAGAAGCAGTCGTCGCTGCCGACAATGATATGGTCAATCATATTAACGCCTAATTTCTCAGCGGAGAATTTAATATTTTGGGTGAAATCAATATCGGAAAGTGACGGCTCGGAATTGCCGTTAGGGTGATTGTGGGCAAGGATAAAACCTGCGGCATTGTCGAGAACGATATAATTAATCAGCGTTCTGAGTGAAATTTTAATCTCGGACACAGAACCGCCGTTGTCCAACACGTGGCAATTGATTATAGCTCCTTTATTTGTCAACGTGATTAGTGCACACTTTTCAACATTTTCGTTTGAAAGAAGATTACAGCAGTATTCCATTGCAACTTTTGATGAGTTAATAACAGTGGTGTTTTCGTTTCTATTCCTTATTACTCTGTTATTGATTGTTTTGATAAGTGAAATTGCAACTGCACAACACTCACCTACACCGTTTACTTTCATTAGCTCCTCAGGTCTTGCATTAATAACATTCTCCAAAGAGCCGAAAGTATTTATCAAGTCGTAAGCAAGCGGTTTAACATCCTTTTGGGGAATAACAAGTGACAGGTATAATTCAAGAAGATTATGGTCAGGAGCATTTTGCATACCGCCTGACAAATATAAATCTCTCATTCTCTGCCTGTGGCCGTACCTGCTAAGTTCAGCCATATAACCATCTCCTGTTAAATTTTGTTCCATTTTTTGTTCTCGGTATCCGGACAGCATTTATCCTTTAAAACAGCTCTTATTTCTGCATAGCATCCGCATTTAAGGCACATACCTGAAATAAGAAACTCGCATTTTTTACAGCAGTCAAGACGCGTTGAATAGACGCTGTCATCTACTTTCAAATAATCGTCAAGATTATCTATATACGCCTTAACATTTTCAAACGCCTTTTTCTCCCCTGCTTCAAGGAGGAGACATTTTTTGCAGTTTTGTTTCATTATTTAATAACGAACTTAACTACACTGCAAGGCGGTAAAACTGCCGTAAAGCCATCTGCAAGCTTTGTGAAATCTTTAAATTCCTTAACAGTAACATTTTCCTTATCGTTAAAATCGTTCTTATCGTGAATGTCGCCTGTAAGAATTTCTGCAGTGATTTCGCTGACATCTGTATCTGCAATCTGGCATTTAATTTCTGCACTTTCAGTTTCGGAAACATTAGTTACAGTTGAATAAATTACGCCGTTATCGTCAATTGACGCAGACTCAATAAGCTTAGGACAGCTCATTTTTGCAGAGTCGGACTTAATCTCGTCAGTCGTAATATATGAGCCTAAAAGAGTATTCTCCTGATGCTCCTTATACATTTTGAAAACGTGATATGTAGGAGTAAGGAGCATTTCATCGCCGTCAGTCAATATAACTGCCTGAAGAACATTGACAGTCTGTGCAATATTAGCCATCATAATTCTGTCGGAATGTTTATTGAAAATATTGAGGGTTAAAGCGGCAACAACAGCATCTCTCATTGTGTTCTGCTGATAAAGAAATCCCGGATTTGTTCCTGGCTCAACATCATACCAAGTGCCCCACTCGTCAACAATAAGCTGTACCCACTTCTGCGGATTAATGCTATCCATTACAGCAATATGATTGTTAATGAGCTCTTCAATATGATATGCCTTGCAGACAGTTTTATAATACTCGTCAACAGTAAAATCAGTAGCAGAGCCTTTATGGTCCCAGCTGTCCCCGGGAACTGTATAGTAATGGAGAGCTATACCCTGTGCGTGATGCTTAACCTTGTCCATTACCTCACGTGTCCAATGGTAGTCACCGCCGTTTGGACCGCAGGCAATTCGCTTAATTCTGTTATTGCTGTCATAGTCTCTGACATAAGTGTTATATCTCTTATAAAGGCAGCCGTAATACTCAGGGTCCATATTTCCGCCGCAGCCCCAAGACTCGTTGCCAACGCCGAAATACTTGATTTTCCAAGGCTTGTCCTGACCGTTTTCTTTTCTGAGCTGTGCCATAGGAGAAATGCCGTCAAAGGTCATATATTCTACCCACTCGTTCATCTCGGCAACAGTACCAGAGCCCACATTACCATTGATATATGAGTCGCAGCCAAGCTGACGGCAAAGCTCAAAGTATTCGTGAGTGCCGAAAGAATTATCCTCAACAACACCGCCCCAATGAGTATTTACCATCTTTTTTCTATTTTCTTTAGGACCGATGCCGTCTTTCCAATGGTACTCGTCTGCAAAGCAACCGCCGGGCCACCTGAGAACAGGAAGTCCCATATCCTTAAGAGCATTTACAACATCGCATCTCATTCCGTTGATATTAGGAATTTTTGAGTTCTCGCCAACATACACACCGTTATAGATACATCTTCCGAGATGCTCTGAAAAATGGCCGTAAATGTCCTTGCTGATTTTACTTATTTTATGATTAGGGTTGATTAAATACTTTTCCATAGCCTTGTCCTTAAAAAATTTTTTGATAAAAATAAGTTACCATATAGCAAGAAAATTGTCAATAATATACTTTGCCATTTTATTATTTTTTAATTTAAACTATTTAAGTACAATCAATTCCTTGGTGATTTTTGAAAGGTTTTCTCTGCCTCTCGGCGAGATATAAAGCAAATCTTCTATTCTTATTCCGAATTTATTTGGAATATAAATTCCGGGCTCGATAGAGGTTACATTTCCCACATTGAAAGTGTCTGTACTTCTCGGTGAAGCATTAAATCCCTCGTGAATATCAAGACCTACGCCGTGACCTAAGCTGTGCCTGAAATATTTTGCCATATCCTTTTCGTCAAGAACATCATAGGCCGCTTTATAAACATCTGCACATTTTGCTCCGCTTTCAAGTGCCTGAATTCCTGCCTTCTGTGCTTTGAGTACAAGATTATAACACTCGTGCATTTCGTCTGTTGCATATCCTACTGCAACAGTTCTTGTCATATCAGAATGGTATCCCTGACAGGTTGCACCAAAATCAAAAAGTACAAAGTCACCGTCCTGAATTTTCCTGTCACTTGGTACTCCGTGAGGCATCGAAGTATGCTCACCTGTTAAAAGAATTGTGTCAAAGCTGACACCGTCGGAGCCGTTTTTCGCCATAAGATAATCAAAAAGAGACGCTAGCTCCTTTTCAGTTTTTCCTGCCTTAACCTCCGGAAGAAGCTCTAAAAATGATTTTTCGGCAATGTTGTTTGCGTCTTTTATGAGATTTATTTCCCAAGGCTCTTTTTCATTTCTCAAAAGCATAAGCTGATTTGAAAGCTCTTTAAATTCCACGCCCTCAAGTGCGTTTTTATATGCGTTATACCGAGACAGAAGAATTGTATCATTTTCAAAAAGAATACGCTTTACATTGTGCTTTTGACAGACGTTCTTAACCTCATCGGTGAATTTACCCTGAATTTCAATAACCTTAAATCCTGTATTTTCAGCATGAGCCTGAGCTGTTTCAGTATATCTTGAGTCGACAATATGATAACCCTCACCACTTGAGGTAATAACAACAACTCCCTCGCTTGGAGAAAATCCACAGGCATAGTGCATATTGCTTTCGTTAAGGAGCAGTACGGCATCACAACTATTTTCATTTACAAGATTAGCAATTTTTTCTCTGTTCATATAATCATCCCTATCCATTTTAATAATAAATATATCACTGAAAATTCAAGTTGTCAATCTGTCATAAAGTTGTGGTAAAAGTAGATTATCCGTTGCCATTCCCTATTAACTATCATTGACAAATACCCCCTATCCGTATATAATATACCCCATAGGGTATATGGAGGTATTCTTGATATGAGCGAAAATAAATGCTGCTGTGACAGAAAGAAAGAGAGAACAGCAGAAGAACATAAAGCACTAATTAACAGGCTTAACAGAATTGAAGGACAGATAAGAGGAATTAAAGGTATGGTAGAAAAAGACGCCTACTGCACCGATATTATTACACAGGTTGCGGCGGCTACCGCAGCTCTTAATTCCTTTAACAAGGAGCTCCTTTCAACGCATATAAAGACCTGCGTTGCAGAAGATATTAAAGCAGGCAAAGAAGAAACTATTGACGATTTGCTTGCAACACTTCAAAAGCTGATGAAATAAAGAGGTATATATGAAACAAAAATTTTATGTAACAGGAATGAGCTGTGCCGCCTGCTCCGCAAGAGTTGAAAAGGCAGTATCCCCTCTCTGTGAAAGCGTAAATGTCAATCTCCTTGCAGGGACAATGACTGCCAAATACTCCTGCGAAACAGAAGAAATAATTACCGCAGTAAAAAAAGCAGGTTACGGCTGTGAACCATTTAAGCTTAAAAAGGCAGATAATTCAAAGGAAATCAAAGAAATGAAACAGAGAGTAATTTTATCTGTTATTTTCCTGATTCCGCTGATGTATCTTTCAATGGCGCATATGCTCCATTACAATCTGCCGTGGATATTAGGCGAACACATACCAAACGGCATAGGTCAGCTTATTTTTGTTGTTCCTATAATGATAATCAACAGAAAATTTTTCATCAACGGCTTTAAAGCGTTATTCAAACTCAGTCCTGAGATGGACAGCTTAATTGCCGTTGGTTCCGGAGCATCGTTTATATATAGTGTGGCAACTTTAATATTTTTCCCAGAAAGACATTATTATTTTGAATCGGCAGGTATGATTCTTACGCTGATAACAGTAGGAAAGCTCCTTGAAACAATCAGCAAAGGCAAAACAAAAGACGCGGTAAATGCTTTGATAGATTTAGTTCCCGAAAAAAGCATAATTCTTAAAAACGGAGAGGAAACGGAAATTGAATCTTCGCTTATTCAGGAAAACGATTTGGTTGTTATAAAGCCCGGAATGAGAATTCCTGTTGACGGAATAATTACTGATGGTGCAGGCTCTGTTGACCAAAGTGCAGTTACAGGTGAAAGCGTGCCTGTTGACCTGACGGCAGGTGAAAAGGTAATCAGCGGTACTGTCAACAAAAACGGCAACTTTGTTTTTAAAGCTACTGCTGTCGGCGAAGAATCTACAATGTCTAGAATTATTGAGCTTGTGGAAGAAGCGTCGTCAACTAAAGCACCTGCACAAAGACTTGCAGATAAAATCGCGTCAATATTTGTACCTGCTGTAATTATAATTGCTGTGGTTGCTTTTGCGGTTTGGATGATACTTGGAAAAGGCTTTGAATTTGCATTTTCCATAGGCGTTGCGGTACTTGTAATCAGCTGTCCCTGTGCATTAGGTCTTGCTACTCCTTGTGCAATAATGATTGGAACAGGAAAAGGTGCTGAAAACGGCATACTTTTCAAAGACGCATCGGCACTTGAAAATCTCGGCAAATGCAACACAATAGTTTTTGACAAAACAGGAACAATTACAAAAGGTGAAATGTTCGTCACCGACATTACTGACGAAAAATATATTGACATAGCCTACACTTTGGAAAACATTTCCGACCACCCACTGTCTGTGGCTGTATGTAATTACTGCAAGGAGAAAGGTGCAAATCTTCTCAAAGCAGACAAAAGTGAGTATATTATCGGCAAAGGAATTACGGCTGAAATAGACGGCAAAACATACAAGGCAGGCAACGAAAAGCTTACAGGCTTTGCCGACAATAAGTATTCCTATGAGGGCAAAACGCCTATTATTTTCACATGCAACGACGAATATTTATTTACAATTGCAGTTGCCGACAAAATCAAGGATGACGCAAAGGAAGCTATTGAAAATATTAATGCCGACACAATTATGATTACAGGCGACAACGAGCTGACAGCCTTTGCCATTACTCAGCAGGCAGGAATTAAAAATTATATTGCATCTGCCATGCCTGAGGATAAAGAAAAGAAAATCAGCGAGCTGATTGATAAAGGCAGAACAGTCGCTATGGTAGGCGACGGAATTAACGACTCCCCTGCTCTGACTCGTGCCGATGTGGGAATTGCGGTAGGTGCAGGCTCTGACATTGCCATAGAATCGGCTGATATAGTTCTCGTATCCGATAGGCTTACAGATGTTTCAAACGCAATCAGGCTGTCGAAAAAGACGCTGAAAAATATAAGAGAAAATCTGTTTTGGGCATTCTTTTACAACTGTCTTGGTATTCCTTTGGCAGCAGGCTGCTTTTACGGAATTTTCGGCTGGACATTAAATCCAATGATTGCGGCTGCTTGTATGAGCTTAAGCTCAGTAACAGTCGTATTAAACGCATTAAGACTAAGGAGGTTTAAGTAATGAAAAAAATTATCAGTATTGAGGGTATGATGTGCGACCACTGTGCAGGCACAGTTAAAGGTGCATTAGAGGCTGTCGACGGCGTTAAGTCAGTTAAGGTTGAGCTCAAGAAAAAGTCAGCCACAGTAAAGCTTGCTGACGAAGTAAGCAACGATACGCTTTCAAAGGCTGTTACTGATTCAGGCTTTACAGTTACGGGCATAACAGAAAAGTAATATAAAAAGTAGAAAAGCATCTCCTGTCAATTTGACAAGAGATGCTTTTTATAATACAAAATTTTAGTCATCTGTTTTTATTGCAATCTTAAAGGCAGATTCCACATCTGTCAAATATTTATAGGCATACCAAGGTGCCTCTTTTTCAATAAGGTTTGCAAGATAAGGACAGATATCCTTGCTGATAATGTACTTATTGATAATAAACTGATTGCGTATATTTCTTGTAAAGTATGAAACATTGAAAAGCTGAAAATCGTTGAGAAGGAGAAAAACTCCTTGCTGAAAACGCATACGTGTATTAGTAGGCACATCAATGAGCTTTGCTTTAGGGTCAGGTCTTACACTCATTTGGTCAAGGTGAATTTTAAATTCATCGGCAGGAAGTACCTTCTTTGTTTCAATAATTTCCTTTACTGCGGTTCTTATACTGTCCTCGTCAAAATAGCTTGCATAGACATTCAGCTCGCTGAGCCATTTATTAGCTGTATTGATATCGGTCGTATAGTCCTCGTCATTCTTCAGTTCAAGAACATATAAAACTATGTCATCATCAAAAATTTTTCTATCCTTAAGGGCAAATGAAAGTGACGGATATATACTTTTAGTAAAATCAATAAGTGGTGAAAAGTGGCAGTAATGCTGTGCAAATGCACAAATATCATAAAGATGCTCGCTGTCAGCGGCACCCATTGTGTTGTGAAACACATCAACGAAGCTGCCTAAAGATGAGTAGAAATTATAGATATAATCTGCGTTAATATGAACAATGCCCAGGTCATTATTTTCAAAAAGAATTTGAGGGTTTCTGAGCATTGTAGGAAGAAGATGACGAGTTTGTGAGCTTATTCTTTCGCCTCTGTAAAAGAGCTTTTCTCCGCTTAAGAACTTATAATAAATCTCATTATTAAACTCGTCAACAGTATTGATTTCTTTACTTACTGCACTGAAATCAAAATCAAGACTGTCAGACACTTTTTCATTAAAATCTTCTAATCTTTTCTTCAAAGTTTCCCTTGGTGAAAACATATTAACCTCTTTACTAATTTATTGAAGTTACAAGCTGATAAGCAGACTCAGTGGCATTAGCTATTCTGCCTATCTTTACGCTGTCGCCGATATTATACACTTTGTAGTCATTTGAATTCTTTATTTCATCATAAAGAGAAGTGTCAGGCTTTACACCTAAAGAGAGCACAACATAGTCTGCTTTAACAAATACTTTGATATTTTTCTTAAGATTTTCAAGCTCGATGCCGTCCTCTTTAACTGCAAGAAGCTTGTGACTTGTGAGAAATTCAGTACCTGCATCCTTAAGCTTAGGCATAGCATCATCAACCTGCTGAAACCATGCACCGGGTGCAACTTCATCTGCCATTTCAACAATGGTTACTCTGTTGCCCTGAGAAATAAGAAGTTCACTTGTTTCAAGACCTGTCATACCGGAGCCGATAACTGCAACCTTTTTATTTTCAAGCTTAACTGTACCGTTAAGAATTTCAGTAACGGTAGAAACGTTATCACACTCAAACGCTTTAGGGTGAATTGCATTACCGCCAGTAGCGTTAATAACAATTTCAGGTTTAAGGCTGTCGATAAGTTCTTTATCAGCTTTAACACCAAGCTTAATCTCAACATTTTCTTCCTGCAAGTTAGAAAGCAAATCGGTACAAACCCAATTCATTTTATCCTTATGAGGCGGTTTAGACGCAAGATTAAGCTGACCGCCAACGGACTTTTCTTTCTCAAGGACAGTTACATCAAATCCTCTTTTTGCAAGGAGTTCGGCAGCCGTAAGTCCTGCACATCCTGCACCTACAACAACTACCTTTCTGCCGTTGCCGTTATGGTTAAGGGTTTCGCCCTCTCTGCCCACAAAAGGATTAACCGAACAATGTCCGTGGTCATATTTATAAGCGTTTTCCATCATACTTTCAAAGCAGTACAGACAGCAAACGCAACGCTTGATTAAATTCTCGTTTCCGCTTTCTGTTTTCTTCACCCAATATGGGTCGGCAATAAGCGGTCTGCCGAGAGAAACAAAATCTTGTATTCCGTCCTCGAGCTGTTTTTCTGCCTGCTTCGGTGAACGGATAAGATTAGCGGCGATAACAGGAATATCAACAACCTTTTTAACTTCCTCTGCAAGATATTTTCTCCAACCGCAATCAAAAGTTGTGGGCTCAAGCCAATAGTTGAATGTATCATAGGCGGCAGAAGACACGTCAATGGCATCTATACCCTCATCGCTGAGAATTTTCGCCATTTTAAGGCCTTCCTCAAGATTGTAGCCCTTACCTTTTTTGCCGATTTTATCGTACATTTCGTCAACAGTAAGTCTTACAACCACAGGAAAATCTTTACCACAGTTTTTCCTGATTCCCCTGATTATTTCAAGAAGAAATCTCATTCTGTTCTCAAGGCTGCCGCCGTATTCGTCAGTGCGGTGATTAGTGTTAGGTGACAAAAACTGCTGAATAAGATACCCATGAGATGCGTGAAGCTCAACGCCGTCACAGCCTGCTTTCTGTACTCTGACAGCACCCTCGACAAACTGACATACAAGCCTTTTAACCTCCTTGTTTGAAAGAGGTCGGTTTACGCTTTCACTCATTTTGCTTTTCTCGCATTTGCTTGGAGCCGCTACCTTGAAAATAATATCCTTGTCTTGAAGTACCTTTCCCGGAGGTATAATGCCTTTAGTAAGAATCTTCGTAAATGTATCGCCGAGAAGCTTATTACAAGCACTGCAAAGAGGGACTGTACCAATCATCAGTCCTAAATTCTGCCTGCCCGGATGATGAAGCTCCACCATAACCTTTGTGCCGTGCTTATGTATTCTATCCGCCATTTCCTTTAAAGCAGGAATCTGATAGTCGTGGCTCATACCGAGCTGACCAAAAGATGAGGCACCTGTTATATCATTAACACGAGTAATCTCGGTGAAAATAAGGCCAACGCCACCCTTAGCACGTTCCTCATAATAATCCATCATCGTTTCTGTTGCACAGCCGTTGTACTGACCGAAGCCCATACACATTGGTGCCATAACAACTCTGTTTTTAATTTCAACATTTCCTATTTTCATAGGAGAAAACAGCATATCGTAGCTCATTAATGCTCCTCTTTCGCTAATAGTATAATTAGATTACTTTCTCTTTTTGTTCTTCTTTTTTCCGTTCTGGTTTGCGTGAGCTTTTTCTTTCTCTTTATCATAGTTCTTAGACCATACAACAAACCAAACGATTATGAGAGCAACAACAGCGATAACTGCCAAAACAACGCCAATTATCTTTGCTGTGTTTTTGATAGAAGCAATCTTAGGTATCATTTTTAGATAGAATGGTGCGTAGACAATCATTTCAGTTTCGTCGTCTTCTAAAATTACATCATCATATTTAAGAAAAACCTTTTCGCCATTTGCGTCATAATAGTAATAGCAGAAAGCATTTAACGGCTCTGCAGCATCAGCTTTTGGGTCAAAGTCTTCATTCTTTTCAACGTATAAAGTATCAATACCGCCATCAAGAGCGTATTCGCTGACATCAACACTTTTCGGCATAATCATATATGTAAGTTCTGACATAATTGCCGTTTTGTTTGCCTGATAAACAAAGACTAAAACGAGAACGACCGCAACAACTGAAAAAATTGCAATCAACGCCTTTGCAAGCTTGCTTAACTTCTTTTTTTCTTTAACATTATTTTCGACTAAATTAGTATTTTCTTTCATAATTCATCACCTTAAATCATTATATCAAAACAGTATAAATAGGTCAAGAAAAAAGAGAAGCAATCAAATGACCTCTTCTCTGAAAATTCATTATTTCTTTTTATTTGCCCTGGCGGCAAGCTTTGCTTTAGCCTCTTCGACTTTCTTCTTTTCTTCATCTTCAGCAGCTTTTGCAGCAGCCTCACGAGCCTTTTCTTTTTCGATTTCCTTTTGGCGTTCTGCCTCGTCCTTGGCAGCCTTTCTTGCGAGACGTTCCTCCTCAAGAGTTTCGTCGCTTTTGGCAGGAGCCTTTGCAACTGCAATATTAATTCCCATAGCAACAAGAAGTAATACAAGTGCTACAAAATAGCCCCAGGAAATTGATGCCGAGCCGTTGATAATTGCCATATCACCGAAATTATATGCAACCTGCTGTGAAGCAAGAGAGCCTGACATAACAAACATTACAACCGATGCAACTGAACATACAATTGAAAGAACATCAAATACAACAGTTGTTTTTGTCTTAGGATGTTTGCACATAATGATAGTCATAAAAAATGCGATTACAATAAACAGTGCACTTAGCACAAAAAGCAGATATGAAATCACGCCGAAAGTAACTGCACCGCTGTAGCCCTCAAACTTCATATTAGTGAAGAACAAACTGCTGTCACCGAAGAATGATGAAAAGAATTTGATAAGTGCATTATTACCGCCGAAAATAGAAATAATCGACAGCTCCAAGCTTTCTCCGTCACTATTGAGAGTTGCCCAAGGAAGAACAAAACCGATAGCGGGTAAAAAAGTAAGAACAAGACGAGCAATTCTTAGTTTTGTACCCCAAATGGAATAAGCAATTCTGTTAAGTGATTTATAAAATTTAGCAAAAGACTTCTCGGCTTTTATGTTGTCCTCTTCAAGTCTTTCCTGCCAATTATAGTTAGGAATAGAAACACCGCAGGCGGAACATTCAGCCTTTACATTCCAGATATGTAATTTTTTGCCGCAATTAGGACAGGTACTTGCCATAAAACGTACCCCTTTCAAAAAGTAACTACTTGACATTTTATAATTATTTTCAACGATTGTCAATACAAATTCAAAATAAAAAACACTTAACATTTCAAAACCTCAATTTATGAACAACTATTTGACAAAATTCCGTAATGCTGTCCAAAATCAAAAAGGTATAAAAATAATTAATTTTAAGTATTGATTTAAAAAAAGTTTTATGTTAGTATATGTTTTGTTATTACTATTATTAAGCAGAGTTACCAAAAATCGACAGGCAAAGGTCTGCTTAAAGAAATGAGGGAATGTTTTGGCAGAAGAGGCTATTAACGAAAACTTGACCCAAGACGAAATGGACGAGCTTGATAAACTCGCCTACACCCATAAGCGTTATCTTTCACCAAAGGAAATTGCGGCTTATGTTCTTGTAAACTTCGGTCAAAAAAACTTAAGTCAGTTTGTTGATGCTTTTAAGGAATTCTTTATGATTCAGTTCCTTAAGCTCAACACCACAGCATATGCTAACATCAATCTTTTTGCATCAATCTACGATGCAGTTGATGATACGCTTTCAGGACTTATTATCGACCGTACACGTACACGTTGGGGACGAATCAGACCGTTCTTTATTATCCCATTGCCATTATGGGTTGTGGGCGGTGCAATGATGTTTACCGCACCTGACATCAGCTCCACACAAAAGGTTATCTGGGCACTTGTTGCTATAATCATTTATGGCTTGGGTATGAGTTACTTCGGTGCATGGGGACTTATGATTTACAATATCACTCCTAATACCGACGAGCGTGATAATCTTATTACCATTACAAAGTTCTTTGAGCTTTTCGGAACATGGCTTCCGTCCCTTGTTCCTGTGCTTGTAACACTTCTTCCAAAGGTTAGCAGTAAGTTTACAATGCAGGGTATTTATACAGGCTTTGCATACTTTATGCTTATTCTTGCGGCATTGTTTGCAATATTCGGTTTCTTCAATATGAGAGAACGTGTACCGCTTATGAGCCGTGAGGAAATCAAGGAAACATCTGTTCTTGAATCACTTAAGAACATTATTACGAACAGACCTCTTTTGGCTGTTATCCTTGCTAATTTCTTCAACTCATTCAAGGCTGTAGGCGGTTCTTCCGAGCAGTATTTCTGGCTTAACAATACAGGCTCACTTATGAACCAGACAATCTGCGGCTTGTTTACAGGTATTCCTAACTACATTATGGTACCACTCGCTGCAAAGATGGTTAAGAAATTCGGTGCAAGAGCAACTTCAATTATAGCAGGTTTATTTGGTTTCTTCGCTTATATGACATTGTTCTTCGTTGGATATCATCCTTTCGGTCAAACATTCAGCGACCACTACATATTAAACCTCATTTGGGTAATTTTCGCACTTACTATTTGCGGACTTCCTAACAAAATACTTAATGTAAGCGGACAGATTGTTACTGCCGAGGCTCTTGACTATATGGAATGGAAGCACGGTCTTCGTAACGAGGCACTTGTTACAACAGTACAGGGCTACTTCGGTAAGCTTGCTACTTCAGTAACAGGCTGGATGTCTGGTATGGTACTTACTTGGATTAACTATGTACCTCTTACCGACTCTCTCGGCAACGCTATTCCTCAGACTGACCTGACAATGCTTAATGGTATTTGGGCAGTATTCTGTATCCTTCCTGCACTCGCAAGAGGACTTTACGGCGTATGCTTCATCCTCTATCCTATCCACGGCGACCTTCAGCAGCAGATGATTGTTGAGCTTGCTGATAAGAGAGCTAACAGACTTGCAGAGCAGAACGCAAAAGACCACGCTGCTGACAATCAGGACTAATTAAAATGAATTTTATATTGGGAAGTTTTGAGTTGTTTGTAATAAACAGCAATCAATCCCTCCGAATTGCTTAACAGCAATTCACCTCTCTTTACACAAGGGAGGCTTGAATAAAAGTTTTAGAGCCGAGCAAATTGCTCGGCTCTTTTGTTATGCTTATTTATTTTAACTATTATATCATACAGCCTCGGGGAACTGAGAATTATAAAGGTTATAGTAAAAGCCTTTCTTGTCAAGAAGTTCTTTGTGTGTTCCCTGCTCTACAATGTCACCATCGTTCATTACAAGAATGATGTCGGCATTTTTAATTGTTGAAAGGCGGTGAGCTACAATAAATGTTGTTCTGCCCTCCATAAGAGTGTTAAACGCCTGCTGAATTCTTATCTCCGTTCTTGTATCAATAGATGATGTAGCCTCGTCCAAGATAAGCATAGGCGGTGGTGAAAGCATAAGTCTTGTGATGCAGAGAAGCTGTTTCTGTCCTTGAGAAAGTGAACAGCCCTCCTCGCCTATCTTTGTATTATAGCCATCAGGCAGACGTTTTATAAACGAATGAGAATGTGCTTTTTTTGCGGCGTCAATAATTTCTTCGTCAGTAGCGTCAGGCTTACCAAGGCGTATATTGTCTGCAATAGTACCGCTTTTAAGCCAAGTGTCCTGAAGTACCATACCGAAATTCTGTCTGAGGGATTTACGGGTAATATCCTTTGTGTTCAGTCCGTCAACGGAAATACTGCCGTCTTGTGCGTCATAAAAACGCATAAGGAGATTTATAAGTGTTGTTTTACCGCATCCGGTAGGTCCGACAACTGCAACAGTCATTCCCGGTTTAACGGAGAGGTTTAGATTCTTAATCAGCTCTTTTTCAGGAGTGTAGGAAAATTTAAGATTTTTAATCTCAATTTCACCGCTGACATTTTCAATATTTTTTGCATTTTCCTTGTCAGGAGTTTCACTTTCTTCCTCAATAAGCTTTAAAATTCTCGATGCACAGGCAAGTGAGTTTTGAAGCTCAGTAACTACTGAACTGATTTCGTTAAAAGGCTTTGTATATTGATTTGCATATGCTAAAAAGCTTGAAAGAATACCAACGGTAATATTGCCCTTAACCGCCATTATTGCACCGAAAAGTGCAACGGCTGCGTAAACTATACTGTTTACAAATCTTGTGGCAGGATTTGTTATTGACGAATAGAAAGTTGCCTTAAGCGACGCATCTGCAAGTCTGTTGTTAATATCGTCAAAGCGTTCAAGGTTTTCCTTGTCCATTGAATAAGCTTCAGCTACCTTTTGATTGGAAATCATTTCGTCAATAAACGCCGTCTGCTCTCCTCGTGTTGAGGACTGGAGAGAAAACATTTTGTACGTTTTAGTGGCAATAAATTTTGCGATAAAGAATGACAGCGGAGTAACTACAACTACTACAAGAGTTATCCAAACATTAATCGAAAGCATAAATGCAAGAGTTCCCAAAATAGTGATAACGCCTGTAAACAGTTGAGTAAAGCCCATAAGCAGACCGTCGGAAAACTGGTCAACATCGCTGATAACTCTGCTGACAATATCGCCCTTTGGGTGAGAATCTAGATATGAGCACGGCAGAATTTCTATTTTTTCAAAGGCTCTTTTCCTTAAATCTCTTGAAACATTATACGTTATCTTATTATTACAAATGTTCATCAGCCATTGAACAAAGGCGGTAATCAGTACAATAACGGCAATTTTGATAAGAATTGAAATCATTTTATCAAAATCAACATTTTGGAAATCAACTATGCAGTCAATTGCTCTACCGATAAGGATAGGAGCGTAAAGTGTAAGTGCAACGCTGACCGCTGCAAAAGCCATAGAAAGAATAAGATAATATTTATATTTTCCGATATAGGAGAAAACCTTTTTTAACGTGGCTTTACTGTTCATTACGCTTCCTCCTTTCCAAACTGAGAATAGTATATTTCCTGATATACACCACAGCTTTTCAAAAGCTCATCGTGAGTGCCTGACCCAACACATTCGCCGTCATCAAGGACAATTATTTCATCGGCACTCATAACAGATGAGGCTCTTTGAGAAACGATAAACACAGTAGGGTTATAATCAAGTGAGTAAATAACATCCCTCATTCTCGCCTCAGTTGCGAAGTCGAGAGCTGACGATGAATCGTCAAGAACGAGAATTTCCGGCTGACGGACTAATGCTCTTGCAACAGAAAGTCTTTGTTTCTGTCCGCCGGAAAGGTTGGAGCCATTCTGCTCAACATAAAAGTCAAGACCGCCTTTATCCTCAATGGTATCATATATTTGTGCCTGCTTTAACGCAGTAACAATTTCGCTGTCTGTGGCGTCTTTACTGCCCCATTTCATATTATCACGAATTGTACCCTTGAAAAGTACAGCTTGCTGCTGAACAAAGCCAATCTTATTTCTAAGTTCGTTGTCATCACAGGACTTTACATCCTTACCGTCAACAAAAACAGTACCCTCGGTGGCATCATAAAAATGGGGAATAAGTGATACAAGGCTTGATTTACCTGAACCGGTACCGCCGATAATTCCGACAACATCTCCCCTGTTCGCCTTAAATGAAATATCCATAAGCGACGGAGCAGATGCTGAACTGTAAGAAAGAGAAACATTATCAAATTCCACAAAGCTATCTGATTTTTCTTTATTATCGTTATGGGTAAGCGTACTGCTTTTATCAAAAACAGCACTGATTCTGTCTGCTGAGGCAAATGCTTTAGTAACAGTAACAATAAGATTAGCAAGCTTAATAAGTTCAACTAAAATTTGGCTCATATAGTTATAGAGAGCCACAACCTGTCCTTGTGACAAATCGCCGATATTAACCTTAACACCGCCTGTATACACGAGAACGACAATAGCGATATTTATAATCACATAGGTAACAGGATTCAAAAGAGCAGAAATTCTGCCAACTCCCTTTTGAAGTTTAGACAAAAGATTATTTCTTCTGTTAAATTCTTTCTTCTCGTTTTCCTCGTCGGTAAAGGCTCTGATAACTCTTGCACCCTCAAGATTTTCTCTTGTGATGAGAGTAACGCTGTCAAGCCTGCTTTGAACATTCTTGTGTTTTGGAATCGTATATGCCATAATGCCGAACACAACAACTGACAGCAGAACTATGGCAACAAGAAATACAAGTGCACATTTTACATCAATAAAAAATGCCATAACCATAGCACCGATTACAATAAACGGCGAACGGAGAAACAGCCTTAATACAAGATTTACGCCGTTTTGCACCTGATTGACATCAGTTGTCATTCTTGTGATAAGAGACGATGTTCCGAGAGTATCAAGCTCGCTGAAGGACAAGGACTGTATTTTTTCATAAAGAGAATGCCTGAGTCCTCTGCCAAAGCCTGTCGCAGCCTTAGCGGCGAAATACTGTGCGGTAATTGCCGCCGTCATTCCAACAAGTGCAAGTACAACAAGCACACCGCATCTTTGAAGAATAAATGTTGTGTCGTTATTCTTGATTCCCGTATCAATAATTGAGGCAATTACAAGAGGAACGAAAAGCTCAAATGACGCCTCAAGGAGTTTAAACAGTGGAGCCAAAACCGACTCCTTAATATAATCTTTTAAATAAACTAATAACCTTTTCAAAATTTCACCTTAAATTTTTTATTTTAAGATATTATAAGAAGAATTACATATTATGTCAACAAATTATAAAAATTTATCCATTTTCACTTTACAAATCAAAACTGTTGTTATATATTATTTTCGCAAAAAATATAAAGAGGTATAGATTATGAAAAATTCACCTGTTACAGCTATAATCGTAGGTGCAGGACACAGAGCAATGGTTTACAGCAAGCTTGCCTTAACCGACCCTGACAAGCTTAAAATCGTAGGCGTTGCAGACCCTAATCCTGTCAGAAGAAAGCATTGTATGGAGACTTTCGGTTTCGGCGAGGATATGTGCTTTGAGAGTGCTCAGGAGCTTGCAGAAAAAGGTAAGCTTGCCGACGCAATAATCAATGGTACGATGGACGAGGTACATATTGAAACCTCCGTACCTCTTTTAAACTGCGGATACGATATGCTTCTCGAAAAGCCTTTTGCAGTTAACGAGGAGGAAATGAGAACGCTTGTTGACTGTGCAAAAAAGAATAATTCTAAGGTTATGATTTGCCATGTTTTGAGATATACTCCTTTTTACTACGGAATTAAGGAGAGAATCGTAAACGGCGAAATCGGTGACATTATCAACATTCAAACTAACGAACACGTATCATATCATCATCTTTCAACATCATATGTCAGAGGCAAATGGGCAAATTCCGACAAGTGCCACACAACAATGCTCCTTGCAAAATGCTGTCACGACCTTGATATTATTATGTGGATGATGGCTGACACTAAACCTGTACAGATTTCATCATTCGGCAGTAAATATCAGTTTAAGCCTGAAAACGCTCCTGAGGGTGCAGGTACAATTTGTATGAAGGACTGTCCTCTGGTTGACACTTGCATTTATTCCACAAAAAGACTTTACATCGACCATCCTGACCGCTGGTCATTTTATGTTTGGGATGCTCTTGAGAATATTGAAAATCCGACAATTGAGGATAAAATCGCACTGATGAAAAGTGACAATCCGTACGCAAGATGTATGTATAAGTGCGACAACAACGTGGTTGACCACCAATCTGTACTTATCAATTTTGCAAATGGTGCAACAGGCACTCATAATATGGTTGGCGGTTCATCAGAGCCTATGAGAAGAATACATATTGTTGGAACTAAGGGCGAAATCTACGGCAATTTTGAAGAGTCAAAATTCTATGTTTCTACTATCGACCCGTCACCTGACGCACATAACGGCGAATGCAGAATTGAAGAAGTGGACCTCAATGTTTCCGGCGATATGGTTGGTGCTTACGGCGGTCACGGCGGCGGCGACGAAAGACTTGCAGAAGATTTTGTTAAGTTCATTCAAGGCGAGAAACCGAGCCTTGCCTGCACATCAATCTTTGATTCCGTTGCAGGACATTTAGCAGTTTATCTTGCAGACGAATCAAGAGAAAACGGCGGTATACCGATGAAAGTTGAATTATAATGATTATAAGAAAAGACACGGAATTAAAATCCGTGTCTTTTTTGTTAGTGTAAATATCAGCTTAAGAATCTTTTTCTGACTCTTCCTCTTGATTTTTAAATTTTCCGCATATTACATATTTCCAACTATCATCAAAGATATCGTCGCTTTCAAAGAATGTTGTTTGTTCTTTAGACTTTATGTCTTTAGTTTCTTTCAAATATAATCGCCTCTTTTTATGCAGTTTTTTCATTGCGTTTTATAATAATATTTTGCCTTATAAAATCGCACTATTCTCAAACTAAAAAAATTCACTGAAGGGTTATCCAAAGAGTTTTACTACCTTATGAAATTACACTATTCTCAAACTGTTCAAACAACATCAGGCATTTATTATTGTTTTACTACCTTATGAAATTACACTATTCTCAAACGCAACGTGAACACTAACGGTAACGCTAACAGTTTTACTACCTTATGAAATTACACTATTCTCAAACATGACAAAGGCTTGAACAAGAGAACTAAAAGTTTTACTACCTTATGAAATTACACTATTCTCAAACAAAAGTTTAAGTCTTTCAGAAGAATACAACGTTTTACTACCTTATGAAATTACACTATTCTCAAACGTAAATCCTGTACTTACTGACCCCTCATTTGTTTTACTACCTTATGAAATTACACTATTCTCAAACACTGTTTGCAGGGGTAAAATAGAACTTTAAGTTTTACTA
>JAQXUH010000055.1 GCA_029219885.1 Eubacteriales bacterium
AAAGCGACTTGATTACTCAAGTCGCTTTTTTGTTGTATTAAATCATTGCTTTATGCATCAAGTTAAACAAGATACTATTTGAATTTTGTAGGGGATGGCGTCCTCGACATCCCGTAAACAAACAGTATTGTTACATAAATCACAGGTCGTCGAGGACGCCGACCCCTACGAATTTTCAACAAATATTTTTCTCTTGGCAAAATCGAGTTTGCCAATTTAGACCGACAAATCAACCTTTAGACTCAATGAGTTTACACTCTACCTCAAAAGTCTTAATCTCATTATCCTGTACTCTTGCAATAGTAAGCTTTACGGTATCGCCAGGCTTGGAATCTGCAAGGAATGAAGTCATAACGTCGGTAGAAGTCATTGTTTTACCATTTACGGCAACAATCATATCATACTGCTGAACGTCTTTATTCTTCAAATCGGACTCATCGTCGATTGATGCGATAACCATTGTGCCCTCTGCGTCCTCAAAGCCTTTTTCCTCAAGAGCGTTAAGAATTGCATTTGCGTTGTTGAAGCTTGTAATCGGACTGTACTGAATACCGAGCTTTGCTCTGCCCTCAACGTAGCCTGCTTTAATAAGGCTGTTGGCTGTTGAAACTGCTGTTGATGCAGGAACGGCAAAGCCCATACCCTCATATTCGGTAGAGGCAATCTTTGAAGAGTTAATGCCGATTACCTGACCCTGCATATTGAAAAGTGCACCGCCGCTGTTACCCGGATTGATAGCCGCGTCTGTCTGGATACACTTGTTATCGTAACCGATGCTTGATGATACAGGTCTGTCGAGAGCTGAAATATAACCGCTTGTTATAGAGTTCATAAACTCAAGACCGCCGGGACAGCCGATAGCAATTACCTGCTCGCCGACTACTAAATTGTCGCTGTCAGCAAATTCTGCTACTTTAAGTCCTGTTTCGTCAATTGAAAGAACGCCGATATCTGTCTGACTGTCGAAAGCTACCATTGTTGCGTCATACTCTTTTTTGTTGTTGAGAGTAACCTTAAAGCTGTCGCCGTCGCTGATAACGTGAGCACAGGTGATTATATATGTTTTGCCGTCTTTCTCTGACATAATTACGCCTGAGCCCTCACCTGACAAGGTAGGCTCGGAATTGCCGTTAGAATTACCCTGAGAGCCGTAACCATAACCGTAAAAATAGTTATACGCCTCTGCCTGCTGAGAGTAAACTGTAATACCGACGCAGGAGTCCATACATTTTTCTGCAACGCCTGCAACAGTATAATTTCCCTCGCCGTCAACAGTAGGAACTTCCTCGCTGTCGTTTACGGTAACACCGCTGTCGGCGTTCTGTGACTGACTTGTGCCGTTGTCTGCCTTGCCGTCTGACGAACTGCCGCCTACTGCCGAAATAATAAGTCCTGCTGCTGCAACAACAATGCAGACAATTACAACAACTAAAATAATTATTCCTGTTTTGTTCTTGCTCTTGTTCTTGCTCTTTTTCGGTTTCTTTTCGCCGTCTGTTTCAGGTGTGCTTTCTGCCTGCTGAGCGGTATAAGAGCTCTTTGGCTGATAGCTGTCCTGATTAGGGTTAGGCTGACCTGCTGATGAGCCGTTTTGGTTCACATATGAATAATGATATGTGCTCTCCTGCTGCGGCGGAGTATAATATGTGCCGTTGGAATTAGGATTTCCCTGTGGCTGATAGCCTTCGCCGTGAGGCTCTGTACTGTTCTGTTCTCTGTCATAATCACTCATAATTATTTATCTCCTTTTTTATAGCGAGGTGTGTAAGATTTAGGAAGTGTAAAGACGAACTCAGCGGACTGCTCGTCATCACTTTTGGCATAAATGCTTCCGCTGTGCATTTCCACCATCATCTTAACTATATAAAGTCCGAGACCTGCACCCTTGGCGTCAAGTCCTCGTGACTTATCCACCTTATAAAAACGCTCAAACACCTTTGAAAGCTCTTCAGGCTTAATACCGATACCGCTGTTTTTGATATGAACTTCAATTTTGTCATTCAAATCTATCAGCGACACTTTGATATATCCGCCCTCATTGGTGAACTTTACGGCGTTATCGCAAATATTATAGACAACCTGATAAATCATATCTCTGTCAGCAGTAATCTGCGTTGGAGGTATATCCTCAAGTCCGAGTATTTCAATATTCTTTTCCTCAATCTTCTGCTCAAAGGTAAGAAGAATGTGGATAATCTGGTCTGTTATATCATATGTCTGCGGATTCATTTCAAAACTGCCCGACTCAATTTTGCTCATATTGAGCATTGTAACTACAAGACGGGTAAGTCTTTTAATCTCACCGCTTACAATTTCAAGATAATAATCTGCCTTTTCCTTTGGTATAGTGCCGTCAAGTATTCCGTCGATAAAACCGCCTATTGAAGTCATAGGAGTTCTCAGCTCGTGGGACACGTTGGAAACGAAGCTGCGTCTTGACGATTCAAGCCTGTCAAGAGCGTCAGCCATATCGTTAAAGGCTCTGCCCAAATCTGCCAGCTCGTCATCGCCCCTGACCTTAACTCGGTAGCTGAAATCACCTGCTGCAAACTGCTTTGTGGCTTTGCTCATTTCCCTTAAAGGTTTAACAAAATTCCTTGTAAGATGCCAAATGCAGATTGAGCCCACTGTCAGGTACAAAATCGCACTGAGCATAAACATTCTCAGTACGGCAAAGGTAAGAGAGTCAACGTTAGTTTCCGTTGTGGCGAAAACAGAGCCAACAATCTGATTACCACTGTAAATAGGATAACCTACTATATATGAGCTTTCGCCGTTGACGTTTCCCTTGCCGGCATAACTGCTTTCATAAACGTGCTGAAGAATGTTGTCGCCTATATAATAGCTGTTGTGATACGGACACTCGGAAAATCTTCCGAAAAAGGGCAGAGAGCCTGCCCTTTCCTTACACATTATAATATTGCCCTCTATGTCGCAGACGAAAACATCCGCATCAATAGAATTTGAAATAATCTTCAGCGACTTGCAAATCATTTCCTTTTCCGCCGAATAGATATCGTTCATTTCATTAGCGGAAAGAACGGAATTTACAGTCTTTGCAATAGACTGCGTGTTTTCCATAAGGAGCTGAGTTCTCTCGTTTTGATTATACGCATTAACCATAACCGTGAGAGTAGTTCCCAGCATAGTGATGATTACAAGGAAGATTGCCGAAAACAGCAAGAAATACTTGGCAAATATATTATTTCTCAGAAATTGTTTTGTAAACGATTTCTTTTTTTGTGCCATAAATTATGCCCTGCTGTTATTCCTTTGTTTCAAACTTGTAGCCTACACCCCATACTGTTTTAAGGGACCATTTGTCAGATACGCCCTCAAGCTTTTCACGAAGTCTTTTAACGTGAACGTCAACAGTTCTTGAGTCGCCGTAATAATCAAATCCCCAAACCTCGTCAAGAAGCTGGTCTCTTGTGTAAACCCTGTTTGGATTTGACGCAAAATGATAAATCAGCTCAAGCTCTTTAGGCGGTGTATCAACAGGTACGCCCTTAACCTTAAGCTCGTAGTTTTCGATATTGATTTCAAGATTATCGTATGTGACGATTTTCTTTGCGTTTTCCTGAGAATCCTTACTGCCGTTTGCTCTTCTGAGTACAGCCTTAACTCTCGCCATAACCTCTTTTGCGTCAAAAGGCTTTGTTACGTAGTCGTCAGCACCAAGCTCAAGACCGAGAACCTTGTCAAAGGTTTCACCCTTAGCAGTGAGCATAATAATCGGCACGCTTGATGTCTTTCTTATTTCACGGCAAACCTGCCAGCCGTCCATCTTAGGCAGCATTATGTCGAGAAGTACAAGCTCAGGTGACTTTGTCTGAAACATACTGACAGCTTTCTGTCCGTCGTTTGCAACGTAAACTGTATAGCCGTCATTTTCAAGGTAGAGCTTTAAAAGCTCACAAATGTTGCGGTCGTCATCTACAACAAGAATTTTTGCTCCCATTTCATATTTCTCCTATCTTAAATTTATTATTCAATGAATTTCAGCAATTTATATGTAATCCGAAAACAGTCAGCCAAGCTTTCCCTTTTCGGTATGCTGTAATTGTATCACGCCAAATCGGTGTTTTTTTGTTGTTTTGGTGAACATATTTTTAAATTTTTAAATATTTTTTGAATGGAAAATTATGGTGTTGTTAAATAGACTCTTTTATAGTCACCTGTCTACCATTCCTTGCCTCTTGCCTCGCAGCCTTGAACGTGGTCGATAAACTGCTTTGCACATCTCGGTGACCTACCGCCTCTTCTTGTTGCCCATTGGTCTGCCTTGAAAAGGAGCTTTTCCATATCTACCGTTTCGTCCATTCCTCTGTCGCAGGCAAGCTTTTCCACAATCTCCAGATATTCATTCTTGTTAGGATTAAGGAATGTAATTGTCAGGCCGAATCTGTCGGAAAGGCTTAACTGCTCCTGCATAATATCGTTTCTGTTTACGTCATTTTCTCTGTCCGAAAAGCTTTCACGGATAAGGTGACGTCTGTTTGAGGTAGCATAAATCAGCGTGTTTGCCTGCTTGCCTGAAAGACTGCCCTCAAGAGCTGCCTTAAGCTCGCTGAAGGAATCGTCGTTGGAGTCAAAGCTCAAATCGTCAATATATATGATGAATTTCATCGGCGAGTCTGCAATCTCCTCACGGATAAGAGTAAGGTCGGCAACGGCACTTTTCGGAATTTCAATCATACGAAGTCCCTTGTCCTTGTACTCGTTAAGGAGTGCGTGGATAGTTGAGCTTTTGCCTGTACCTCTGTCGCCGTAAAGAAGTACGTTGTTGGCAGGATGACCTGCAAGAAAGCTTTCGGTGTTGTCAATAACACGCTGACGCTGATTTTCGTAATTCTTCAAATCTGCAAGAGTGATAGGGTCAATAGCTGCCACAGGACAGATTTCCTCATCACGCCAGGTAAACGCCACGTGCTTTGCGTAAACTCCGTAACCATACTTCTTATAATAAGCCGCCAGCTCGTCAATCTGCTTGTCCCAATGAACAGTAAGAGGCTCAAGTGCCTTGCCAACCTCCCATCCCGGAAGAGTCAGCAGAATTTCTTTAACGTCCTCGTCGTCTACACCCTCCATAATATCCTGAGCCGTAAGAGAAGAAATCTCCTCAAGCTTTGCCAAATCGGACTTTACAGCGTTGAGAACTGCGATAGGCAGCTCACCTGCTTTACCTGCACAAGCCGCCTTGGTGAAAATATTATCGTTAGTCAAAATCAAATGGCTGATGTGAGACTTTAAAGATTTTGCATTTGACAGCTCCCTGAAAAATGCACTTTGCAGAGCTACCGTATCCTCCTCGTCATCACAGAGAAGCTCGTAAAGAGCGTTGAAGATATCGTCCTCGTCAAAATTATACACGCAGAGAGATTCGATATAATACTTCATTTTTGTTGCTTTATTCAAAATACCACTTCCATTGCTATAATTCTACAGCCTTATAATAAAACATTATATTACATTTTACAAGTGATTAGGGCTAAATTGATGATTTTCAACAAATTCAGGGATGAAAAATGGTGATTTTTTGTTGTAAGATGTCCGACAACACTTGACAATCATACCCCCGCCGTGATATTATGACTATCAGAGGTGAGTTTATGAGTAAATCAGAAAGACTTGCAGACAGCACCGCAAGCAGACTTATGGAGATAATCGAGGAGGGCGAACGCTTTTCAGTCGGCGACAAGCTCCCCAACGAAATTGATTTGGCAAACGAGCTCGGTGTCAGCCGTTCCACTCTCAGAGAGGCAATTAAGGTGCTGACCACCAACGGCATACTTGAAATCCGCAGAGGTAAAGGTACCTTTGTAACTTCTAATACTATTATAGAATCAGGCAATTTGAGCGATATCGCGTCGGGACTTGACGACCTTTTCGAGATGCGTCTTATGTTTGAGCCTGATTGTGCATATTTGGCGGCACAAAGGGCAACAGACGAGGAAATTGAGATAATCTGCTACTACGGTGAGGAGATTGAAAAGAAGATTTTAAGCGGTGAGGACAGGACTTTTGAGGAGCAGAAATTCCACGAAAGTATTGCCAACGCCACCCACAACTCTTTTGTTAAACAGTTTATGCCAATCATCTTCAACGCCATTCGCAAAGGCGTTGTTGTTATGACAAAGGATAAGGATATCAGTCAGGATAATTTGAGCGACGACAGGCTGATTATGGAGTTTATTAAGAAGAGAAATGCCGACGGTGCAAGAACTGCAATGAGGCTGCACATTATCCACGCACTTGACAGCCTTAAAAAGTCGCCGAAATAAATTTTCAACTTTTTTAAATTTGCCTATTGACATTAGACATCATACAAGCTATAATGAAAATTGTAAAAATTATTAACAGGTAGTCGGACAACACCGCACCTGTAAAATTTAAATTTTTGGAGGGTATTCAAAATGGCAGAAGCAAGAATGTTTTATGAATCAGATTGTAATCTTGATGTCCTTTCAGGCAAAACCGTTGCCATTATCGGTTTTGGTTCACAGGGACACGCACACGCACTTAACCTTCACGAGAGCGGCGTTAACGTAATCGTTGGTCTTTACGAGGGCTCAAAGTCATGGAAGCACGTTGAGGAGCTTGGTCTTAAGGTTATGACCACAGCTGAGGCTGCTAAAGAGGCTGACATCATTATGATGCTTACTCCTGATGAAAAGCAGGCAGCTATCTATAATAAGGACATTGAGCCTTATCTTACAGAGGGCAAGGCACTCGCATTTGCTCACGGTTTTAACATCCACTACAAGCAAATCGTTCCTCCATCAAACATTGATGTATTTATGATTGCTCCAAAGGCTCCTGGCCACACAGTTCGTTCAGAGTATAAAGAGGGCAAAGGTACTCCTTGTCTTGTTGCTGTATATCAGGACGCTACAGGTCATTGCCTTGATACTGCTCTTGCATATGGTGCAGGTATCGGCGGTGCTCGTGCTGCTATCCTTGAGACTACATTCAAGTGCGAGACTGAAACTGACCTCTTCGGTGAGCAGGCAGTTCTTTGCGGCGGTGTTACAGCTCTTATGAAGGCTGGCTTTGAAACACTTGTTGAGGCTGGTTACGACCCAAGAAATGCTTACTTCGAGTGCATCCACGAGATGAAGCTTATCGTTGACCTTATCTACTCAGGCGGTTTCTCAAAGATGAGATATTCAATCTCAAATACTGCTGAGTATGGTGACTACGAGACAGGTAAGAGACTTATCACTGACGAAACTAAGAAGGAAATGAAGAAAGTTCTTGAGGAAATTCAGGACGGTACATTCGCTTCTAAGTTCATCACAGAGGCTAACAACGGTTGGGCTCACTTCAAGGCTAAGAGAGAGATGGAAGCTAACCATCAGCTTGAGGCTGTCGGCGAAAAGATTCGTGAAATGTACAGCTGGAACGGCGACGACAAATACGCTGAGAAATAAGCCTTATATACAATTACATATTGTTATAAATCAAAAGACTGCTTTTTTCAAAGCAGTCTTTTTTGTTGCGTAAATTGTTGTTTAACGAAAGAATGCAACTGAATTGATAACGGGATGTCGAGGACGCCATCCCCTACAAATTCTCAATAAAAATATTTTTAAGGTGACGATTTGTCGAGGATAAATTAGGCAAAATCGGCTTTTCTCCGAGAGGGTGCTGTACAAAGGTACCGCCCCTTGAGGAAAAAGTTGAGTTTGTCAATTTAGACCGACAAACAATAATTTAGTTTTTGCAAATTTACACCGCCAAATCAGCTATAATTCTTATTTGCGAAATACATATTAATGCGGTCGCAGGTGCCGCCGATATATTCCGGAACATAAATACGGCTGACGCCTTTGCCGGAACGGACGCCGAAATACAAATTTCCTGTATAATCGTGAGTATAGCCCTGAAGTCTCGGGTCAAAAATATGCTTTGCTCCGCCGAGATAAATAACCGACCAAGTATGGCCTGCCGTTGTGCCGTCGCTGTTTTTCACATATCCTGTGTCGGTGGTAATAGCCGGAGCCTCCGGATTGTTATAGAAAAGCATATTGACGCAGAAATTGAAATTTACGTTGCACATTACACAGCTTGCAAAGTCCTTATAATGCTTTGCGTGCCAATTGTAAATAGCCTTAACCTTATCGTAGGTGGTTTTGTACTTCTTTATATCCACGCCGTTTTTCGTTGCCTCGAGAATATGCTTTCTCATTTTGTTGTCGCATTTTACAGAGTTGAGCATCTGCTTTACTGTCAGATTAGATTTAACCTTAATCTTCTTAGCACTGCTCCATTCTCCGCAGTAGTAGCTGTCGCCTGCCGCCTTGTAAGGACAAACACGAACATAAAGTGTAGTATTCGCAAGACCTTTGATTGTTTTTGACGTGGTGGAGTTCTTTTTTACAGGAATTGAAACAGTTCCCACAGAAGAAAACTTCTTGGATACGCTGTACTGAACAATATATCCGCTGGCTGAATCAACCTTGCTCCACTTTAATTTTATCTTGCCGTTGCCTGCTTGAGCTACGCTCTTAAGCTTGGTTTTCTTTGTAACGGCAGTCGCAACCTCAATGCCCTTGCTGTACGGACCGTAAAGGTACTGACCGTTGAAAATTATGTACGGTCTTACGGCAACGGTGTATTTTTTTGCACCTTTCAGTCCTGTTACGGTAGATTTCAACATAACAGTATGGTCTACCCTCTTAACCTTTGACATCTCTGCCTTTTTGTATGTTCCGTCAGGTCTTACAAGTGCAAGCTCGTAGCCGTACTCCTCTTCTGTTTCGTAGCTGAAGATATCCTCCCATATAATTGTTACGGAGTTTTCTGTGAATTTTGCAAATTCCACTCTCGTGACCTTTGTTTTGTATTCATCAGATGATGGCTCTGTGGCTGTGTTTTCTTGTGTGGTTTGGGTACTTGCGTAGTCGCTGACTGCTGTTTCATCTGCAAAAGCACTGATACTTACGGAAGAAATAATACATACCGCTGACATCAATACGCACAATACCTTTGTTATTTTCTTTTTCATTTTATATCACCTCAAGTTGATTTTATCACATCACTTGAGAAAATGCAATATTGTCTATTATTTTTAGTAGTTGTGTAAATTATTGTTTAGCGTATCAAGTTTTACAGATCTAATTGAATTTTTGTAGGGGATGGCGTCCTCGACATCCCGTAAATAAACAGCATTGTTGGGTAACTCGCGGGTATCGCAGGGCGGTTCCCAAAATTTGCTGTCTGCTCATATCACAGGCAAATTTTGACCGCTACTAAGTTCTTTTTGCTCCCTTTATCTTCCACCGGAAGTGGTCGCAAACGAACCGTCGAGGACGCCGACCCCTACGAAATGTTAGATACACACTTCCATTAAACAATAATTTAACAACAAGCAAAAAACAAGGACGGCATTTCTGCCGTCCTCGCCTATTAGTCAAAAGACTTTAATTAATCTTCTTTATCAATATTGTGGATACCAGAATCATCTGGGTCGCCAGGAGAAAGAGTCATAATCTCTACTACTGGGAACTCCTTAACCTCTGATACAGGTGAAGTATAAAGTTCTTTCATTATTAGGTCCTCCTTTTCTAACTTAGTCATACACTAAGCACCGAAGTGATTAAGCGTATGTGTAAGTCTGAGGCTCTGCGTAGATAGTTACGATCTCGCCGTCAGCATTCTCGTATGTGAGGTATGCTCTTGCTACCATTGTACCTGTCTGTGCCTTAAGGCTGTAAGTGAGTGAGAACTGTGCAGCATTTGAAGAGTTCTGAACTCTCTTAACTGTTGAACCGTCAACATCCTCAAGTGTGATAGCTGTGTCAGCAAGGTTCTTACCATAGATGAAGCCGTTAGCGATAAGCTTGCAATCACTTGTCATTGAACGTGTAGCAAGGAATACTGCCTTTGTACGACCTGTTGAAGCGTCAACGAGTTCGTCAACGGATACAGCAGATACTGTAGGAACAGCCTTAACTGCAGCGTCAAATGCAGGTGTAACCTCAACGTCAGAACCTACATAGAATGTGTAGGACTCGCCGAATGCTACTGTAGCACCGCCGATTGTCCAAGATGAAGCAGCGTCGCCGTTATTTGTGATAGTTACCTTTGTATCATAAGGAACATCAGTCATAACGTCTGTAGCTCTTTCACCGGCAGCTGTTGTGATTGTACAGCCGGTAGCTGTTACTGTGTAAAGAGCAGCAGCGTCCTTAGTGTACTTAGCAACAACTGTTGCACCCTCTGTGAGAGCTGTGTAATCAACTGACCAGCCTGCAAATGTGTAGCCTGGACGAGCCGGAGCTGTTGGAGCTGTGATTTCAGCAGCAGAAGCAACTGTCTGAGTGCTGATTACGTTGCCATAGTTATCAATGAATACTACTGTGAATGTATCAGCAGCAGTCTCCGTAAATACAGGAACGTATGTTACAGTAGAAATAGCCTTTGTTGAGTATGGATTTTCGCTTGAAACAATATTACCGTTTACAGCCCAACCAAGGAATTCTGCACCCTCGAGAGGTTTAGCAGAAAGAGTAATATCTGCGTTAACTGCGTAAGCGATTGTAGCGCCGTCTGTTACATCCCACTCATCAAGAGCAACCTGCTCTGCAAGGTCTGTAGCCTCAACTGTTACCTGAACTGAAGGAAGTTTAGCAATAGTTTCACCTGTTGCAATCTTCTCACCACAGTCTAAGCACCAAGTATCGCCTGTGTAACCTTCTGATGTAATTGTAGCTTCCTTAGCATCTCTTACTTCAGTATGCTGATGTCCTGTAGCAGGAATTACCTGACCTGCTGTGATAACTGCACCGCATACTGTACATTTTGTGTCACCTGTGTAACCAGGGTCTGTACAAGTAGCTGCCTTAACAGTAGATGGGTCAAGTGCAGGGCTGTGACCTGTTGCAGGGTCTACCTGAGGTGCAACAAGAATCTCGCCGCAAACTGAGCACTTTGAGCCCTCTGTTGTACCGTCTTCTGTACATGTAGGAGCAACTGCAGGAATTGTTTCAGGAGTATGGTCTGCAAGGTCCTTAGTTACGTCGTAAGCGTCACCGCACTTTGTACATGTGTAAGTTGTAACACCGGCAACTTTACATGTAGAATCAGTATCAGCTGTGATTTCGTAGTTATGACCTGTTGCATTGATTACCTTACCTGTTGCGATTTGTGCACCGCAAACTGTACAGTAAGTGTCACCTGTGTAACCATCTTCTGTGCAAGTAGCCTCTACAGCATTTCTAACTTCTGTTGTAGCGTGTGAGCAGTCTGTCTTTGGAATTGTTACATCATATGAGTAATCGCAAACAGTACATGTGTATCTGCCTGTACCCTCAGCAACTTCTGTTGCAGGAGTTACAACTTCATATGAATATGAGCAATCAGCAGACTCTGTATGGCTGCTGTCGTTAGCACATACACGAGAATGTGTGCCATCGTTATTTGATGTCCATACTGACCAATCGTGGCCTGTTGGGTCGGTTGCCTGACCTGCTGTGATTAAAGCACCGCAAACAGTACATTTTGTATCGCCTGTGTAACCAGCTTCTGTACAAGTAGCTGCCTTAACAGTAGACTGGTCAAGTGCAGGGCTGTGACCTGTTGCAGGGTCTACCTGAGGTGCAACAAGAATCTCGCCGCAAACTGAGCACTTTGTGCCCTCTGTTGAACCGTCAGTTGTACATGTAGGAGCAACTGCAGGAATTGTAACAGGAGTATGGTCTGCAAGGTCCTTAGTTACGTCGTAAGTGTCACCGCACTTTGAGCATGTGTAAGTTGTCTTACCGGCAACTGTACATGATGATGTAGTGTCAGCTGTGATTTCGTAGCTATGGTTTGTTGCAGGGATTGTCTCACCTGTTGCGATTTTCTCGCCACAGTCTAAGCACCATGTGTCACCTGTGTAACCATTAGTTGTACATGTAGCTTCTACTGCACCTCTAACTTCTGTGTTAGAATGTGTGCACTCTGTTGATTCAACATTAACGTTTACGCCAAAGCAAGTCATCTTACGAGAACCAGGATTTTCATGACCTGTGTAAGAATCGTTGTAAGCATATGTTGTCATCTTATCAAGGGTTGTGCCCTCTGCCTCAGCAGCAACCATTGATGCACCCTGGTAACCACCGATTTCTGAGTTGTCAGGGTCTAAGAGAGTAATAGCTACATCACCCTCAGCAACAATCTTGAATACGATTGTTTCAAGAATGTAGCAATCGTAAGTGTAACCACCAGAAAGGCTACCTGTATTAGGGTTAGCAAAATACTCGTTAGTTACCTTTGAAACATTTTCTGTACCTGAACCATCCTGAACTGACTGCTGAATAAGGAAGTAATTTCTTCCACCGGCAGTTGTCTTGAATGAAGATACGTCACCGATAGGACCATTGTTTATGTTCTTATAAAGTCCACCTGAGCTCATGCTCTGGATAGCTGATGGACCACCTTCAGACCATGTTCCATTTGCTGCTGCACGGTCTTCTTCAGTACCGCAATAGTATAATGTATTACGTCCTGACTTAACAGAATAGAGACCGGCAGGTTCAAGGTTATCTGAATACTCAAATGCAGCCATAAGAGCACCAACATTCTCGATGTTCTTAGCTACGAATGTACAAGTAAAATAGTCACCTACGCCTAAAGTAATGTTCTCTGTGAGAGTGTCATAGCCGAGGTCTATACTTGTATTAGCTGTGTTTGCCTTATCCTTATCGATGTAAAGAGTACCGGACTTTGTAAGGCCATTAACGAGTTTGTAGTCAAAATCAACAGGAACATCGTAAAGACCACAACCACTTAAATCGCCATCTTTTGAACCGTCAGCGTAGTCAGTCCATGAAGTCGCTGCGAGGTCATGGAATGTACCAAACATAACGTCTAAGTCCGGAGTATAATCACCAATTGCAGCAAGTGCAGATAAAGGCATTGAGAAAGCTACCATAAGCACTGCAAGAAGCACTGCTATAGCTTTCTTAAAACTCTTTTTCATTTAAAGATTTCCCCCTATTTATTGTAGGGTTACATCATCGTAATTTATAGTTTTGTCTAAGAAGTTAATGAATACAAGAGTATCATATGAATTAACATAATCATCACCGTTTAAGTCGCAATAAACATTGTATTCATTAAGACCTTTTACAAATGTGACAGTATCATATGAGTTAAAATACAAATCTCTGTTGTAATCACAAACAACAATACCAACAGAATCAACAGTTTTTGATTCTGTAACAATTAATGTAACCTCACGGTCAACGGTTGTATCACCGCTGATTAACATTGTGTACTCACCTGCAGGAACTGCAGAGAGTGTATAATTACCGTTTTCGTCCGTAGTGGCTTGGGCAACGGTAGAGCCGTCTTTAAGCACAGAAACATTTATTCCAACAATACCGATTGTGGTAGATGCTCCTGTTATATCAGTTGCAATAGTAATTTGACCTGAAATATCAAAACTTGATGCCGGTGAAACGTCTGCTGTCATAAGATAAAGACTTCCGTTATAGCCATCAAACGCATCAACAAGTGCATATTCGTCGTCATATCCATCTCCATAATCTGCAGTAGCAAATGTGAGATTAGGGTCGGACGAAATCGTAATCACGTCGGCTGCGTCACAAGCCTGAGAAAAAGTCATATCAATAGAAAACAGAGCTGTACCCTCTGCATTAAGAGCTGAGGCACCGTCCTCATTTGATACATAACCGAAGACAATATTGCCGTCGGAAGCCAAATATCCCATTGAACTGAAATTTGTATCAGCATCTGAAAGCTGCGTTACTGTGGAGCTGTCAACTGATACCGTATCTGCATAAGACACAGTAAGCTGAATTACGGCAGCTGAGGCCATATCCTTAATATTGAATGTAACCTTATAAGTGCCTGCTGACAAATTATTTCCGTCAGCGGAATTTCCGTCTGCGTCGGTATAAGTGCAGTAGATATACGGCGATTCAGTACCGAGAGTCCCTTCAGCAGCCTGTGCTGAA
>JAQXUH010000056.1 GCA_029219885.1 Eubacteriales bacterium
CTCGCAGGGCGGTTCCCAAAATTTGCTGTCTGCTCATATCGCAGGCAAATTTTGACCGCTACTAAGTTCTTTTTGCTCCCTTTTTCTTCCACCGGAAGCGGTCGCAAACGAACCGTCGAGGACGCCGACCCCTACGAAATGTTAGATACACACTTCCATTAAACTATAATTTACCACAATTATTCATTATTCATTATTCATTATTCACTAACAAAATGCTCCCGTTTATTGGGAGCATTTTTGTTATTTTATACCCACTCTTTAATCATTTCAGGATTCCTGAAAATCTCATTGAGCTTTGTCATAAACGGAGTAACGTCGCCCATATCAAGAGCACGATGGTCAATGCAGATTGTCAGCGGAATTTTATATCCTGCACGAACAGTTCCGTCAGGGTCTGCAATAGGCACAAGCTGTTTTGCACCGATACCGATAGCACAAACCTGCGGCGGTATGATTTCGAGAATTGTGCAAAGGCCGTTCCAGTCACGGCAGGCAGAGCCGAGATTTGAAATAGTGATAGTTCCCTGCTCAATATCGTGCTTTGTAAGTCTTTCGGTAGCAGGAATAGCGTAGTAGTCTTTCTTTGCCTGACCTGTGAGAGTCTTAACCTTGTGCTTGCCTGTCTTTGAACCGATAAGGCGGTTGATTGTCTGCATAATTTTTCCCTGCTTAAGACCTGTTAAGGTGTTGTCCAGAGATACCTCAAACATAACCTCGTTCATATCGGAATTGTTAGCTCTTCTTGTGCTGTCGGCAATAGCGTCTCTCATTTCGGTGATTGTTTTGTCCTGCATATTGTGCATATTGATTGTCATCATTTCGCCTGTCTTGAGAATCATCGGCATTGAAACATCAATGTTTTCGTAAGTCTTAACACAGCCTCTGACAAGCTTGCGGTTGAATTCCAGATGTGCGTTAAGTGCAGGGCAGGCCTTAAGTCCCTCAACAATTACACGAAGCATAACTGTGTTGATTGTAAGCCTTTCTTCTTTCGCTCTGCCCTCATTGATTTCATCAATTACCTTAAGAAGCTGTGTAGCCTCCGGCTCGTATGATACTACTGTGTGAGGTATTGTTTCCCAGCTTTCAGCTGTCATATTTGATACAATCTTTCTTGCGATTCCAAAATGCTCTTCCTTGATTAACTTCTTGTGTGACATAGTGTTTTCTCCTTTATATCTGAAATGTATTAATGTATTTTTTTGTTTTTTTAACTTTTCCGTCGACGGCATTTCCCTCCGTCAACAGTTGTCATTTTACCTTTTTGCCCTTGAAAACACCACAAACTTTGCTTTACATTGCTGTTTTTTCACCGCAACCATCGGTTGCAACATTGATTTTTTTGAAATAAACCGCCAAATAAGAATAATAAGTAGTTTAATATACTAATGGCGAGTAACATTAAGCCTCTCCTGTGTAAGTGAGTTGCGTGCGGTTTACTAACAATAAGTCGCCCCTGTGCAAGGGGAGATGTCAATCGTAAGATTGACAGAGGGGTTGATAGCTGTTCTTTTCAGCGTTTTTATTGCAACAACCATCAATCCCTCAGTCTGCTCACGAGGTTCGCATCCAGCTCCCTTTACACAAGGGAGCCGAAAATTCATAGCAACAACACACCTAACATAAGGGAGCCGAAAATTTGTTGCAATTCACACCTCACAAAACAAAAAACCGCCTGCGAGCAGACGGCTTAATTTTTATCTGTATACAATTATATTATACAATTATATTACTCTTCGCTTTCAACTTCCGTATCATCAGCCTTGAGATATACCTCGTTAATTTTCTCTGCGGCGGCACAGCCGGAACAAAGGCAAATCAGCATAAAGGGCAGAATTGCCACAGCGGGTATACTGTATGGAAAAAAGGCTGCCACCAAAGCAACGCACACAAACACAACGCCGAGAAAAGCAAAGCTTGATTTAATATTTGTGATAGACATTACAAAGGAATTTACAATCAGCTCTTTCAACGTAAAATCTGTTTTGGCATACATTGGGAAAAACCAGCATATCATCATAATGAGCAGCAGCAGGCAAACGGCGGCAATAAGTGCAAATACATAAAACAGCAAAAACTGTTTCGCCATAATGAAATAGAAGTAACAGCCGAATGCAACAACTGCCAAAACCGCCGCCACAAGCAGACCGTAAAGGGCACTTTTTAAAAACCGACGCTTGAACTCGCTGAAAAATTCACGGACAGGAGAAACCACCTTGTCCTCAGCGTAGGCGTTGCATACAGAAATAAACGCAGTATACGCCGGACCTATTGTAACTATCGGCAGAGAGCAGACAACAAACAGGAAATTCAGCAGTACAAGGTCGAAAAAATTATGCAAAAGCAGCTGAAAATATCCTGCCACGCCTGTTTTTCTGTCATATGGAATCGTTTTATCAAAATTCATCAAACCCATAGGTACACAGCCTTTCAAAAATACAAGCATAATAATGTAATAACAATAATAACACGTATTGCATTAAAAATCAATCATAAACCATTACCAATTGTTTATGCAACATTCACATATTCGGCGGCGATTGTTTATACATTTTATACAAAGTTACGGAAATCAGCGAAAAAAGGGTTGCAAAACTGCAATTCGTATGCTATAGTGAAGCTACAGTTGGAAACGTTTCCAACGAGTACGGAAAAATATATTTAATTCAGGAGGAAAAAACCATGAAATTATTCAAAAAGATTATGGCAGTGTCATTGGCTGCGGCATTGTCAGTAACTTGCCTTGCTGGATGTAGCAGCGGGCAGCAGTCCGGCGGCGACGAGGTAGAGGCCGCTAAAGAAATCAGATACCTCAACTTCAAACCTGAAATTGCAGATGTTTATCAGGAAATTGCTGAAAAGTACGAGGCTGAAACAGGCGTTAAGGTTATCGTAGAAACAGCAGCAAACAATACATACGAGCAGACACTTACTGCTAAAATGGGCACAAGCGAAGCTCCGACAATCTTCCAGATTAACGGACCTCGCGGTTATGCAAACTGGGCTGACTACTGTGCAGACCTTACTGACACAGAGCTTTATCAGCACCTTACAGATAAGTCACTTGCAGTTACAGTTGACGGCAAGGCTTACGGTATCCCTTACGTTGTAGAGGGTTATGGCATTATCTACAATCAGGCTATTATGGATAAGTACTTCGCTCTTGAGGGCAAGGCTACATCTTATACCTCTGTTGATGAAATCAATAACTTTGCAAAGCTCAAGGAAGTTGTTGAGGATATGCAGAAGAATAAGGACGCTCTCGGTATTGACGGCGTATTTGCTAACACATCACTTAAGCCTGGTGAGGATTGGAGATGGCAGACACACCTTGCAAACCTCCCTGTATACTATGAGTTCAAGAACAACAACGTTGACCTTACATCAGACCAGACAAAGACCTTGAACTTCCAGTACGCTGAAAACTTCAAGAACATCTTTGACCTTTATCTCAACAACTCAACTATCGAGGCATCAAAGCTCGGTACAAAGACAGTTGCAGATTCAATGTCAGAGTTCGCTCTTGAGAAGTGTGCAATGGTACAGAACGGTAACTGGGCTTGGAGCCAGGTTGCTGACGTAAAGGGTAACAAGGTTCAGGCTGAAAACGTTAAGTATCTCCCAATCTACACAGGTGTTGAGGGTGAAGAGTCACAGGGTCTCTGCGTTGGTACAGAAAACTTCTTCTGCATCAATTCACAGGCATCCGAGGCAGAGCAGAAGGCTGCTGAAGACTTCATTTACTGGCTGTATTCAAGCGAAACAGGTAAAGACTATGTAACAAACAAACTCGGCTTCATTGCTCCATTCGATACATTTGAAGAAGACGAAAAGCCAACTGACCCACTTGCTAAGGAAGTTCTCAACTGGATGAGCAAGGACGGCGTTACATCAGTACCTTGGAACTTTACATTGTTCCCATCACAGACATTCAAGGATAACTTCGGTGCAGCACTTTTACAGTATGCACAGGGCACAAAGACCTTTGACGAAGTTAAAGAGCAGGTTATCAGTGATTGGGCGTCAGAGAGCGCAGCTGCTGAATAATTTATAAACTTATTAATCTCTCTGCCGAAGCAAAATTTGGCAGGGAGATTATTTTTAGAAAACAAGTTATTAAAAAGGGAGATTATAAAATGAATAAAGACTTGAAAAAATATTTCCCTGTGTTTGTATTACCGACGCTTGTGGCGTTCATAATTGCGTTTATCGCTCCGTTCATTATGGGCTTCGGACTTTCATTTACAAAGTTCAATACCGTTACAAATGCAAAATTTGTTGGACTTGATAACTACGTAAAGATTTTTACCGACCCTAATCACGACTTTTTAAAAGCACTTGGATTTACATCGCTGTTTACTGTTGTATCAATTATTACGGTAAACGTTATTGCATTCGCTCTTGCAATGCTCCTTACACGAAACATTAAAGGCACAAACTTCTTCCGTGGAGTATTCTTCCTGCCAAACCTTATCGGCGGTATCGTACTCGGCTACATTTGGCAGCTCCTTATTAACGGCGTGCTTGATATGCTTGTCAACTCGGATATTACAAAATCTTCAACCTATGGTTTTTGGGGACTTGTAATTCTTAACAACTGGCAGCTTATCGGCTATATGATGGTAATTTACATCGCAGGCATACAGAACATACCGGGAGATTTGATTGAGGCTGCGGCTATTGACGGTGCCTCTCCTTCAAAAACTCTGTTTAAGATTACAATTCCTATGGTTATGCCGTCAATTACAATCTGTATGTTCTTAACTCTCACAAATTCGTTTAAAATGTTCGACCAGAACTTAGCACTTACAGGCGGTGCTCCCGGCAAGGAAACGCAGATGCTGGCTCTTGATATTTACAAGACGTTCTACGGCAGAGTAGGTTGGCAGGGCGTCGGTCAGGCTAAGGCGGTTATCTTCTTTATAATTGTTGCACTTATAGCACTCTTACAGCTTCGTGCCACAAGAAGCAAGGAGGTAGAGCAATGATTGCAAATTCAAAAAAACGCACAAATGTAATTATTGTAATAATTCTTTCAGTCCTTGCTGTTTTGTTTATGGTGCCGATTTTCTTGGTACTTGTAAACTCTTTTAAATCAAAACTCTATATTTCGGCTGAACCTTTTGCGTTTCCAACCGCAGAAACCTTTGTAGGATTAGAAAACTACATCAACGGCCTTACAACATCCGGATTTTTCGCAGCTTTCGGCAGGTCACTTTTCATTACCGTGTTCTCCGTACTGCTGATAGTTGTTTGTACATCAATGACCTCTTGGTTTATCATAAGAGTTAAAAACAGATTTAACAAAGTTTTGTACTATCTGTTCGTTTTCAGTATGATTGTACCATTCCAGATGGTTATGTTCACAATGACTTATATCGTAGGTCTCCTCCACCTTAATAATGTAGTCGGAATAGTTTTCGTTTATCTCGGCTTTGGTGCAGGACTTTCGGTATTTATGCTTTCGGGCTTTGTAAAGAGCAGTCCTCTCGAAATTGAAGAGGCGGCTACTATTGACGGCTGCAACCCTCTTCAGTGCTTTTTCCGAGTAGTGTTCCCGATTCTCAAGCCTACCGCAATTACAGTTGCAATTCTCAACGCAATGTGGATATGGAACGACTATCTGCTCCCTTACCTTGTACTCGGAACAGATAACAAAACAATTCCTGTTGCAATTCAGCTTGCTATGCAGGGTGCATACGGCGATACTGATATGGGCGGTTTTATGGCTATGCTCGTTCTTGCTATAATTCCTATTATCATATTCTACCTCGCTTGTCAGAAGCACATCATCAAGGGTGTAATTGCAGGTGCGGTAAAAGGTTAATTTATAAAAATATTTGCCCCAATAATACTTGCAATAATTATCATTTTGCGGTAACATAGTCCATTATATGCAATTTTGAGGTATTAAATATGACGATTAAAGATATTGCGAGAATTTCAGGATATGCGGTGGGTACTGTTTCAAGAGCACTTAACAATCAGCCCAACGTCAGCGAAACTGCAAGGAAAAGAATTTTAGAGGTTGCAGAGGAATATAATTTTGTCCGCAACACAAACGCACAGCAGCTTAAACAGCACGGAAAAAATCTCGTAATTCTTGTAAAGGGTGTTTCAAACATACTCCTTAATACCATTCTTGAAATAATTCAGAAAAGAATCGGCGAAACAACCTACACCTCGTCTGTTTTTGTACTTGATGAAATGGATAACGAGGCAAAGGCCGCACTTAAAATTTATTATGAGAAAAAGCCGGCAGGCATAATTTTCTTAGGCGGTAACCCTGAAAGATACGAGGCTGATTTCAACAAAATCAAGGTTCCCTGCGTGCTTATCACAAATCAGGCACAAAACGTAAAGAACAAGAATTTCTCAAGCGTCGGTACTGATGACCGCAAGGCAGCGGAGCTTATCACAACGTATCTTATCAAAAACGGCCACAGGAAAATCGGCGTTATCGGCGGTGACGTTACTAATTCGGAAATTTCCGAACGCCGTTATAACGGATTTTTGACTGCTGTAAAAGCTGCGGGACTTGATTTTGATTTTGACACACAGTATCAAACCGCAAAGTATTCCTTTGAGGGCGGAGCGGCTGCCGCAGAACAGCTTCTTGCAAAGTCCGGCGGAATAACTGCTGTGTTTACAATGAGTGATGTGCAGGCAATCGGTGCGATACGTAAGTTCAATGATTTGGGCTACAGCGTTCCCGAGGATATTCCCGTTACAGGCTTTGACGGACTTTCCCTGACGCAGTTCTTAAACCCACGTCTCACCACAATTAAGCAGTATGACGAAAAGCTGGCGGACAGCGGTGTTTCGGCACTTCTCAGTGCAATTGCCGACGAAAACGACCATTCCGAGCATATTCTCGTTCCCTTTGAATTTTTAAAAGGGGAAAGCGTACGAAAAATCAACTGATTATTATTCCGGAAAGGAAGATATATAAATGGCGTCTATAACTTTAAAAAATATAGAAAAGACATATGACGGCGACAAAACCGTCATCAAGGACCTTAACCTTGAAATTAAGGATAAAGAATTTATTATACTTGTAGGTCCGTCGGGCTGCGGTAAATCAACAACTCTGCGAATGATTGCAGGACTTGAGGACATCACAGCAGGCGACCTTTATATCGGCGACGAGCGTGTAAACGACGTTGCACCAAAGGACAGAGATATTGCAATGGTTTTCCAGTCCTATGCTCTCTATCCTCATATGACAGTATACAAAAATATGGCCTTTGCGTTGGAGCTTCGCAAGGTAAATAAAAAGGAAATTGACCGCAAGGTTCGTGAGGTAGCAAAAATTCTCGAAATCGAGGACTATCTCAACCGTAAGCCGAGAGCTCTTTCAGGCGGTCAGCGTCAGCGTGTTGCTTTGGGACGTGCTATGGTCCGTGACCCCGCTGTTTTCCTCCTTGACGAGCCTCTTTCAAACCTTGACGCAAAGCTGCGTACCGAAATGAGAAGTCAGATTACAAGACTTCACAATGATTTGCAGGCTACATTTGTATACGTAACTCACGACCAGGCTGAGGCTATGACTATGGCTGACCGTATCGTTGTAATGAAGGACGGCTTTATTCAGCAGGTAGATACACCTACAAATCTTTATGACCACCCTTGCAATATGTTCGTTGCAGGCTTTATCGGTACTCCGAGAATGAACTTTATCGACGCACTTATCAATGAAAAAGAGGGCAAGCTTTACGCCGATTTTGATAAGTATTCAATTCTCCTGCCTGACAGAATGCAGGCCGACGATAAGCTTAAGGGCTACAAGGGCAAGACAGTTGTATTCGGCATCCGTCCTGAAAATCTTCACGCAAACGATAAATATCTTGACGAGCAGTGCTCAAACAAGGTAGATATTCACGTTGAAATTGCCGAGATGATGGGCTCTGAAATTTATCTTTACAGCTCAATCGGCGACGTTGACATTATTGCAAATGTTCCGTCAAATAAGAATGTTAAGAGTAATTCCGATATTTCTGTTTATCTTGACAGAAACAGAATTCATCTTTTCGACAAGGAAACTGAGGAGCTTATTTGCGACTAAGCAAAATTTAACAAAGGGTGATTAAAATGAGAGCAAGCGGAGTATTGATGCACATATCCTCCCTGCCGGGAAATTTCGGCATAGGCACATTCGGAAAAAACGCTTACTCGTTTGTGGATTTTTTGTATGAAAGCGGACAGACCTATTGGCAGATACTTCCTCTCTGTCCCACTTCATTCGGAGATTCGCCGTATCAGAGCTTTTCAACCTTTGCGGGCAATCCTTATTTTATAGATTTAGATGTTCTCTGCAAGCAGTGTTATCTTAAACCTGAGGAGTACGAGGATATTAATTGGGGAGAAAATCCTGTTAAGGTAGATTACGGCTTGCTGTACGTCAAGCGGCACGAGGTATTCAAAAAGGTGCAGACCCATTTTTTTGAAAAGCTTCCCGCAGATTATGACGCGTTTTGCGAAAAGAACGCTTTTTGGCTTGACGATTACGCTTTGTTTATGGCGATAAAAGATTCATATTCAGGCAAATCGTTTCAGGAGTGGGACGATTCTATCCGCCGCCGTGAAAAATCGGCTGTTAAGGAATATTCCGAAAAGTATGCCAAGCGTTGCGACTATTACAAAATGCTGCAATATTTGTTCTTTGAACAATGGAATAAGCTTAAGGCATATGCAAACGATAAGGGTATAAAAATAATCGGCGACCTGCCGATTTACGTGGCACTTGACAGTGCTGATGTCTGGTCATCACCGGAGCAGTTTGTTCTTGATGACGACTTACGCCCAACTGAAGTTGCAGGCTGTCCGCCTGACGCCTTTTCCGAGGACGGTCAGCTTTGGGGCAACCCGCTTTATGATTGGGAATATATGAAAAATGACGGCTACTCCTGGTGGATAAACCGCCTGCGTGAGTGCCTCAAAATGTACGATGTTGTAAGAATTGACCATTTCAGAGGCTTTGATTCTTATTACTGTATAAAATTCGGCAGCACAACCGCCAAGGTTGGAGAGTGGAAAAAGGGTCCAGGAATGGATTTATTCAGGGCTATCAAAGCCCAGCTCGGAAAAATGCCGATTATCGCAGAGGACTTGGGCTTTCTTACGCCAAGCGTAAAAAGGCTCCTCAAGCAAAGTAAATTCCCGGGAATGAAGGTTCTGCAGTTTGCCTTTGATTCCCGAGAGGAAAGTGATTATCTTCCCCATAATTATACGCCTAACAGCGTAGTTTACACAGGTACTCACGATAACGATACTATTATCGGCTGGCAGAAGTCTATGAAAAGAGCCGACCTCAGATACGCTAAGGAGTATCTGAACAGTAAGCTGAGCTTTAATTGGGCTATGATGACCGCCGCACTCTCGTCTGTTTCGGATACTGCCATACTGACTATGCAGGACTTAATGGGTCTTGGCGGTGAGGCGAGAATGAATACGCCGTCAACACTTGGGGGCAATTGGGAATGGCGTGCAGAGGATGGTTATATTACCGCCGACATTTCCGAAAAACTGCTTCATTACACAACTCTATACGGCAGAAAGAGAAAGTAACAATGATTGATTTTGAAAACAGCATTTTGCTTTTCGCAAAAACCGAATATCAAAAAGAACTTAAAGATTTGACGCCGACTGAGCTTCATAACGCCGTTTCCCATGCGGTGATGGCAGAGCTTTCGGATAATTGGTCAGCGTCTGAAATAAAACACAATAATAACCGCCGTGCGTATTATCTTTCAGCAGAATTTTTGGTGGGCAGAGCAATTTACAACAATCTTTTCTGCCTTAATCTTACCGACAAAACGGCTGAAATATTAAAGAAGTACGGCAGCGATATCAACCTTATGGAGGACGTAGAGGATGCGGCTCTCGGCAACGGCGGTTTAGGCCGTCTTGCAGCCTGCTTTTTAGATAGTGCCGCTACACTTTCACTTCCTCTTGACGGCTACGGCATCCGCTATAAATTCGGCCTGTTCAAGCAGAGATTTGAAAATGGCTTCCAAAGGGAAGAGCTTGACGATTGGACACGTTACGGCGACCCTTGGTCTGTTCGCAGAGAGGACGAGGCCGTTCTCGTTAAATTCAGCGACGAAACTGTTCGTGCCGTGCCATACGATATGCCGATAATCGGCTATGATACCGACAATATCGGCACCTTAAGGCTTTGGCAGAGCGAGGCTCTTGAGGAATTTGACTTTGATTTGTTCAACGAGCAAAAGTATGACCGCTCGCTGAAAAGCAAGAACAGTGCGGAAAATATTTCCCGTGTTCTTTATCCTAATGACAGTACCGACGCTGGTAAGCTTCTTCGCCTGAAACAGCAGTATTTCTTCTCCTCTGCATCCTTGCAGGATATTTTGAAGAAGTTTAAGGCAAGCCACGGCGACGATTTTGCAAAATTACCTGACTTCGTTACAATTCAGCTTAACGATACTCATCCCGTAATTTCCATTCCGGAGCTTATCCGCCTGCTTAATAACGAGGGCGTTGATTTTGATACTGCTCTCGATATTGCCTGCGGTGTGTTCAACTACACCAACCACACAATTATGCAGGAGGCTCTTGAAAAGTGGGATATGAAATTCGTGAGAAAAATATCCCCTGACGTTGCGAAAATTATTGTAAAAATTGACCGCAAATTCAAAGCAGAGCTTAAGGCTCGCAAGTTCCCTGAGGAGCTTTTGCCACAGGTTGCAATTATTCAGGGCAAAACTGTTCATATGGCGTATCTTGCCTGCTACTGCTCAAAATATATCAACGGCGTTGCACAGATTCATACCGAAATTTTAAAGGATGACGTGCTCAAATGCTGGTACGAAATGACGCCTGAAAAGTTCCAAAACAAAACTAACGGAATTACACAGCGTCGCTGGATAGGTCTTTGCAATCCAAAGCTGTCCGCACTTATTACCGAGCTGCTCGGCACAGACAAATGGCTCAGTAATCTTGATATGCTCAAGTCACTTGAAAAGTATGCTGACGATAAATCGGTACTTGACCGTTATATTGAGATTAAGCAGGATAACAAAAAGGTCCTTGCTGATTATATCAAGGCTCACGACGGTATTGAGGTTGACCCCACCACCGTTTACGACGTGCAGATTAAACGTCTCCACGAGTACAAGCGTCAGTTCCTTAACGCTCTCGCTATTCTTGAGCTGTATTTTGAGATTAAAGACGGCACGCTGAAAGATTTCAAGCCAACAACATTCATCTTCGGTGCAAAATCTGCACCCGGCTACTTCAGAGCAAAGGCGATTATCAAGCTTATTGACGAAATCAGACGCCTTGTTGAAAGCGACCCTGTTGTCAGCAAGTATATCAAAATCGTGTTTGTTTCAAATTATAACGTTTCCTATGCGGAGAAAATCGTTGCCGCCGCTGACGTTTCCGAGCAGATTTCCACAGCAGGTACAGAGGCAAGTGGAACAGGTAATATGAAGCTTATGCTCAATGGTGCCTGCACTCTCGGCACTTATGATGGTGCAAATATCGAAATTGTGGAAGAGGCAGGAGAGGAAAATAATTTCATCTTCGGTGCAAGAGTTGAGGAGATTGAGGAAATCAAAGACAGCTATGACCCTAAAAAGCTGTATAATTCCGACAAACGCATTAAGCGTGTCCTTGACGCACTTATCGACGGCACTCTCGATGATGACGGAACAGGTATGTTTAAGGAGCTTTATTCAGCAATTCTTGAGGGTGCGTCATGGCATCAGCCTGACCACTACTTCCTGCTCCTTGATTTCGACAGCTACCTTAAGGCGAAGATTGACATAAACACCGCACAAAAGGATAAATATTCCTACGCGAAAAAGTGCTTTATGAATACCTGCAACGCAGGAAAATTCTCCTCCGACCGCACAATCCAGCAGTACGCCGACGAAATCTGGCATATTAGTAAAGTGTAAAAAAGACAGATAAATTATTGTTTAACGAAAGAATGCAACTGAATTGATAACGGGATGTCGAGGACGCCATCCCCTACAAATTCTCAATAAAAATATTTTTACGGCGACGAGTTTGTCGAGGATAAATTAGGCAAAATCTACAATTCTTCTCAATTATTGACTATACTGTTTCAAAAGCAATCAAGTTGCTACGAAACGGTCCACCGGACTGTTTCTCCCAAATCGCAGATTTGGAGCAACGGTCTCTTTTGCTGACGCAAAATTCACTCCCCTTGAGGAAAAAGTTGAGTTTGTCAATTTAGACCGACAAATAAACTATAATTTACACCACAATTCCCCAAAATCAAAGACCGCCTGCATTTGCAAGCGGTCTTTGTTATTATAATTATTTATTCTCAATC
>JAQXUH010000057.1 GCA_029219885.1 Eubacteriales bacterium
GCCTTTTGGAGCATATCCGAGCTGATAGCACAATCTGTTGTGATGAAATTAAGGGTTGTTGCCATATTGGGATGAATCATTCCGGAGCCTTTAGCCATACCGCCTAAACGGCAGATTTCACCGCCGATTTCAAATTCAACAGCGTACTCTTTTTTTACTGTATCAGTTGTCATAATAGCGGTGGCAGCCTCTAAATGCTTGTTGTAGCAAAGTCCCTTAACAAGTCCCGGAACTGCCTGCTCAATGGGCTCAATAGGGAGCACCTGACCGATAACGCCTGTTGACGCAACGATTACCTGCTCCTTTGGTATGCCCATTTCATCTGCTACAAGCTGACACATCTTGTCTGCTTTTTCCACGCCGTCAGCGTTGCAGGTGTTGGCATTTTTTGAATTTGCAATAACAGCTATTGACTTATTACCGCTTTTTTCAAGATTTGCTTTTGTAACAATAATCGGTGCACCTTTTACTTTGTTCTGAGTGTAAACTGCCGCCGCATTACATAAAACATCGGATGCGTAAAGGCAAATGTCGTTTTTGTGTTTTATATTCGGATTGTCGTTTGCAGGCTTTTTAATTCCGCAGTAAGTACCGCTTGCCTTAAAGCCTCTTGCCGCACAAATTCCGCCGTCAATAAATTTCATATCTTTATTCTCCTATATTAAGTCCTGTTTTTTCGTCAATTCCCATTGCAATGTTAAGGCACTGTATTGCCGCACCTGACGCACCCTTGCCGAGATTGTCAAATCTTGAGGTGATGAGAATTCTGTCTGCGTTTCCGTTAATTTCAATTTCCATATCGTCACGGTCTGCAAAATTATTTGAGCCTATCATTGAAGTTGTATATCCGAGGTCACGGACCTTAACTATATCAGAGCCGTCGTAATGCTCCTTGAACATTTCACAGATGTCCGATGCAGAATATTTCTTTGTCATTTTGTCTGTATAAAGAGGAACGGTTACAACCATTCCCTGCGGATAGTCACAGATAATAGGGGAAAAAATCGGTGCTTTGTCAAGACCGCTGACTGCTTTCATTTCCTTAAGATGCTTATGCTCCTGAGTAAGTGCATAAAGTCTCGGAGAGTCAAGCTCCTTGTCCCTGTTTTTGTCCTCATACTGTGCAATACCTTTTTTTCCTGCTCCTGTGTAACCGCTGAGGGCAAAGCACACAATGTCATAGTCAGGTGCGATAAATCCGCTTTTAATAAGTGGGTATACTATTGAGTTAAAACCGCTGGCGTAACATCCGGGAACAGCAATTCGGTTGCTTTCCTCAATTCGTCTTCGGTGCTCCTTGCTAAGCTCTGCAAAGCCGTATGCCCAATCAGGAAGTGTTCTGTGAGCAGTTGATGTATCAATGATTTTTACATTATCATTTTCAACAAGGGACACCGCCTCGATTGATGCTGCGTCAGGCAGACAGAGAAAAGTGATGTCGCTTTCGTTAATAAGCCTTGCTCTTTCAGCAGGGTCTTTTCTCTTTTCAGGGTCAATAGTCAGCAGTTCGATATCATCTCTTTTTTCAAATCTGCCGAATATTTTAAGACCTGTTGTGCCGTCTTTTCCGTCAATGAATATTTTTTTCATTTTTATGCATATTCTCCAATTTCTAAATTGTATCTTATTTATTATACACGAGCAAGATATAAAGTCAATAGGTAACGCAAAAATTATTATAAATATACATAAAACTGAATAAATATGCACTATTTTTGTATGCGTATTATACTCATTATAGCCTATATATGAAGACCGCAAAAGCACCCCATATCTTGCAAAGTCTATCATTATCTCTAATATGTAAAGGTACAGAGAGCGTTATCTCTGAATATAATGAAAGGAAGATATAATTGAATAACGAAATTATAATTGCCTTTATTTCTGTTTTAGGTACTATCGTCGGCTCTTTCGGTGGTATTGTAACTTCGTCAAAAATGACCTCGTTCCGCCTTGAAAAGCTGGAAGAAAAGGTTGACAAGCATAATAATTTTGCCGAGAGAATACCGGTAGTTGAGGAGCAGATAAAGGTAATCAATCACAGAATTGACGATTTGGAAAGGGGAGAGAACTCAAAATGAAATGCACAAAGCAAACTGTCCGTCGAGCATTAAGGACTTTTATCCAAACAGCTCTCGGCTATATTGCGGTGAATATTGCTATCGTTGATTTTTCAGCAGAAAAAGAAATTTTAAAATCTGCATTAATCGGCGTCGGCGTTTCAGCAGTATCGGCAGGACTTTCAGCCGTAATGAATTTAGAAAAAAAGGAGAACTGCGAAAATGACCTTTGATGAATTTGTTAAAAAGTATAACGGCACCAAGACAGATTATGATAATGTCAGCGGTGTACAGTGCGTAGATTTGGCAAAGCTCTATCTTGATAAGGTTTTCGGAATTAAGGCAGGTGCTTGGGGAAATGCAAAAGATTATTGGACTTCCTTTGAAAAGCGTGATGCTCTTGTTAAGAATTTTACCAAAATCAAAAACACGCCTGACCTGATTCCGCAAAAGGGTGATATAATAGTATGGAGCGGTGACATCAGCTTTTCAAATGATTACGGCCATATCGCAATTGCCACAGGTGAGGGGACAACATCATATTTCTATTCCTATGACCAAAATTGGAACGGCAAGGAAATGAAAAAGATAAAGCACACTTACTACGCGGTTTACGGCGTTCTTCGTCCTAAAGATAAGGGCAGTATTGCAGCCGCTCCAAAGGTTAAAAACGGAGTATATTCTCTCACAAATGTAAGGGGAGTATATAATGGTGCAGGTGCAAAAACAGGCAGAAAGCAGGTTGCAGATTTAACGGCCGACGGTCAGAAGTACGCAGTATCAAAAGTCAAAAGCGACGCCGCCTATCTTAAAGCAAACACCAAAGTAACTGTTCTTGAAACGAAGCTGATTTCAAGCGGAAATCTTTGGGCACGTATTCCATCGGGCTGGATTTGCGTGTGGGAAAAGGACAAGGACAAGCTTTTTGTCAAAAAAATTTCAGCTTAAAAAAGTCCTGAAACCCGCATAAAATCAAGGAAAATTCAACTCCTGAAAAATTAAGGTCAGAAAAAGTCAAAAAAGTTCTTGACTTTTCCTGACCTTTGTGCTAATATGACGATAGAAGGTCAAAGAAAGTCAAAGTCAAATGATGAAATTTGACCTTAAGAAAGATAAAGGAAGTGAGTCAAAAAATGAAAATGAGTGATTTGATTGCTGATATGATACTTGATATGTTTGATGACAAAACGCCCACAGTGCAGATTCAGCGAAACGATTTAGCGGCACAGTTAGGATGCGTTCCAAGTCAGATAAATTATGTTATCACATCCCGCTTCACACCGGAGCAGGGTTACAGAATTGAGTCACGCCGTGGCGGCGGTGGATGTATATTGATTACAAGAGCAGCAAGCAAGGAAAACGCTCTATTGTCACTTATCAATTCAATCGGCGACGCCATTGACGAAAAGAATGCAAAGGCTCATCTGTATAATTTAAGCTATCAAGGTCTTGTCAGCGACAAGGCAGAAAAAATGATGATGTCGGTTGTTGCCGACAGTAACTTCAAGGGCGTTGACCCTGAGGTCAAAAACCAAATCAGAGCAAATCAGCTAAAACAAATGCTTTTAGCGTATATCAATTAGGAGGAATGACTTATGAAATGTCAACATTGTAATCAAAATGAGGCTACTACTCATATCAAGAAGAATATCAACGGCGTAAGAGAAGAAATGCATCTCTGCTCAGAATGTGCAAAGGAGCTTGGCGTAATGGACGAATTCAAAATGCCCACTATGAGCGAAATGTTCGGTGACAGCTTTCTCGGAAACTTCCTCGGTGCAGGCGTTGCAGCTATGAATTCTCTTTCAGGAGTTGACAGATGCTCAAGCTGCGGAAGCTCTTTCAGCGATATCGTCAACAGCGGTAGAATCGGATGTGCAGACTGCTATGAAAAGTTCGAGGATAAGCTTGAACCGTCTATCAGGAAAATTCACGGCAGAACAAAGCATATCGGCAAATTCATTTCCTACAAGGATGATGAAAAAGCTGATGAAAAGGCAGAAGAAAAACCGCAAATCAGCGAGCTTGATTCCCTTAAGGAACAGCTTAAAACAGCGGTAAGCGAACAAAGATACGAGGACGCTGCCGTTATAAGAGATAAGATTAATGAGCTTCAGGAGGGTAAAAATGAATAAGTGGTACTGCTCTCAGGGCAATAATTCGGATGTTGTCCTCTCGTCAAAAATAAGACTTGCAAGAAACCTTGCCGACGCACCGTTTCCGTGCAAAATGAGTAATGAAGTCAGAAAATCAGTTTGCAAAAAGATTTTTGCAGCAGTTAAAAATTCCGATATCGCCGGCGAATTTGATATGATTGATATGTCACAGACCGACGATTTAAAGCGAATTTCTCTTGCCGAAAAAGGCGTTATCAGTCCTGAATTTGCAAAGCAGAAAATGTTCAGCTCTGTTCTCGTTTCAAAGGACGAAAGCACTTCTGTAATGCTTTGCGAGGAAGACCACATCAGGCTGACGGTTATGTCGGCAGGTCAGGATTTGGAAAACGCATATAAGAAAGCAGATGAGATTGATGATATCTTTATCAAAAATCTTAAAATTGCATTCAGCGAGCGTTTGGGCTTTTTGACCTCTAATCCTATGAATTTAGGCACAGGACTTAAGGCGTCGCTGGTACTTCATCTTCCTGCAATATCTCAAAAGGGTATGATGCCGTCACTCAGTGCAATGGTAGGAAAGCTTGGCTTTACAGTTAAACCGCTGTTTGGCTCCAACGATTTCTTCGAGCTTTCAAACCGCATTAGCCTTGGTATTACGGAAAAGAGTGCTATTGAAAATCTTAACGCAATCTGCGACCAAATCGTTAAGCAGGAAAGAGCTTTCAGGCAGGAGCTTTCGGAATATGACGATTTTCAGGATAAAATATACAGAGCTATGGGCACACTTAAAATGGCAAGAAAGCTGTCCACTAAAGAGTTTTACGACCTGATATCTCTCGTCAGATTAGGCGTTTCTATGGGAAGCTTTGACGAAAGCTATGAAAATATAGGCAATATGCTTTACTCTCTCGGCACCGCAACAATTATGTCGGGTGCAGAGGAAAGAATGACTGTTGACGAGGCAGACAAGCTTCGTGCACAGTATGTAAGAGAACAATTAAAGTAACCGCTGATTATTTGCAGTCGTTTTAGTAGATACAACGGTTACTGAAACGGAGGAATAATTATGTATAAGTTCAGTTATTTCACTCAAAAAGCAAATGAGGTTTTAAACAACGCAATCAAATCGGCTGAAGCCTTCGGTCATAATTATGTAGGCAGCGAGCATATTCTGTTAGGTATGCTTAAAACCGACGGCGGTGTGGCTAATTCAGTCCTCACCGAAAAGGGAATTACAGCCGAGCAGGTTGAAAATTTGATAAAAGAAAACATAGGTCAAGGCGTGGCAACAAGACTTTCACCTGACGATTTCACTCCAAGAAGTAAGAGAATACTTGATGTTGCATTTCAGTTCGCAAGAGGAATGAGACACAGCTTTGTTGATACAGAGCATCTTCTTATGGCACTTCTTCGTGAGGGCGATTCCTATGCCGTTAGCTTTATAAATTCTTTCGGCATTGACGAAACACAGCTCTTTGAAGAGGTTGTTACTGCAGTAGGCAGAGGTGATTTTGATTCTAAAAACGCAGGACAGAAAGGCAAGAACGGCAAGTCAAAAACTCCAACTCTTGATGAGTTCGGTAAGGACTTAACCGCCGCTGCAAAAGAGGGTAAGATTGACCCTGTAATCGGCAGAGAAAATGAGATTAACAGAGTTATTCAGATTCTTTCAAGGCGTACAAAAAATAACCCGTGCCTTATCGGTGAGCCCGGTGTAGGTAAAACTGCTATCGCAGAGGGACTTGCCCTTAAAATCACTAAAGGCGAAGTTCCTGAATTGCTTAATAATAAGAAAATTGTTGCTCTTGATTTAACTTCAATGGTTGCAGGTACAAAGTACAGAGGTGACTTTGAGGAGCGTATCAAGAAAGCAATGGACGAGGTAAAGGCAGCAGGCGACGTTATCCTCTTTATTGATGAGGTTCACACCATTATGGGTGCAGGTGCCGCAGAGGGTGCAACAGACGCCGCCAATATTCTTAAGCCGTCCCTTGCAAGAGGCGAAATTCAGGTAATCGGTGCTACTACCATTGACGAGTACAGAAAGAATATTGAAAAGGACGCCGCACTTGAAAGACGTTTTCAGCCTGTAACTGTAGGTGAACCAACTGAAGAAGAGACAGTTCAGATTCTTAAAGGACTTCGTGATAAGTACGAGGCACACCATAAAGTTAAGATTACCGACGAGGCTATCAACAACGCAGTTGAAATGTCCTCTCGATATATTACCGACAGATTCCTTCCCGACAAGGCAATCGACCTTATTGATGAGGCAGCCTCAAAGGTAAGACTTAAGGGCTACACAGTTCCTGACAATCTTAAGGAAATGGAAAAGGAAATCAAGTCAATCGAGGAAGAAAAGGCTTCAGCAGTCCGTTCACAAGATTTTGAGCAGGCAGCAAAGCTGAGAGATAAGGAAAAGAGCCTTCAGTCACTTCTTGACGAGGAAAAGGAAAAGTGGAAAAATCTTTCCTCTCATCAGGTAATGGAGATTTCAAAAGAGGATATCGCAGAGGTTGTTTCTGCTTGGACAGGTATCCCTGCAACTCAGATTACTAAAGAAGAATCGGAGAAGCTCCTGAATCTTGAAAAGATACTCCACGAGAGAATTGTGGGTCAGGACAAGGCAGTTTCAAGCGTTGCTCGTGCTATCAGACGTGGCAGAGCAGGACTGAAAAATCCAAAGCGTCCTATCGGCTCGTTTATCTTTCTTGGTCCAACCGGTGTCGGCAAAACAGAGCTTTGCAAAACTCTTGCCGAGGCAATGTTCGGTGACGAGGACGCTATAATCAGGCTCGATATGTCAGAGTATATGGAAAAGCACACGGTGTCCAAGCTTATCGGTTCGCCTCCGGGATATGTAGGCTTTGACGAGGGTGGTCAGCTTACAGAAAAAATCAGGAGAAAGCCTTATTCAGTAGTCCTCTTTGATGAGATTGAAAAGGCTCATCCCGATGTGTTCAATATGCTTCTTCAAATTCTTGAAGATGGCGTGCTCACCGACTCTCAAGGCAGAAAGGTAAGCTTTAAGAATGCCGTAATCATTATGACATCTAACGTCGGTGCCTCTAAGATTACAGACCCTAAGCTCGCTTTGGGCTTCGGCGGTGAAAATCCTGACGAAAATAAGAATATTGAAGAGCTTGTAATGGCAGATTTGAAACAGACATTCAAGCCTGAATTCCTTAACCGTGTTGACGAGATTGTAGTTTTCAAACAGCTCGAAAAGGACGATATTAAGGAAATCGCAAGAAGAATGTTAAAATCTCTTATCAAGCGTGTTAAGGACGTCGGCACAGAGGTTGAGTTCACAGAGGACGCAATTTCAGCTATCGCAGATGCCGGATTTGATAAGGTCTACGGTGCAAGACCGTTAAGGCGAGCTATTCAGACAAAAATTGAAGATAAGCTTTCCGAGCTTATTCTCGAAAACAAACTCGGTGAAAAGTGTACTGTCGATTTCAAAGACGGCGAATTTACTTTCACCAGCTAATATAAATACCCCTCATAAATTGGTAAAGAGACAACCGAAAGGCTGTCTCTTTGCTTTTGTACTATTGTTTTTTATCGAATATTCGGAATGTTTTCTTTATGCTCAACCTCAATTACTTCAATCTTATTTTCACCAAGCAACTCTGCAAAAATCTTTCCCTCGCTGCTGTCCTTGCTCATTACAGGTACTTCGTAAAAGCCGTCAGCGAAATCTATTATGTAGTAATATTCATCATCATTAGTGTGAATTTCACCGCTGTCACTTGACCAGACCTGAACGCTGTAAACCTTTATCTTTTCATAGCATTGTGTCTGAGAAAGATAAGCCGTAAAACGATGCTTAGGCTTTAAATTATTGAGTTCATCGCTGAATATATTGACACCATATGGGAACGCAACGGAAACGGAGCTGTCGTTAAAACCTATGCAGTCGCTGTTTGCGTATATAAGAAAGTAAAGAGAAAAAATAATCGCAATAAGGGAAACGCCAATATTCTTCAAAACCACTTTTGCACCGCTGTTATTTCCGAAAACTTCTCCTGCAATTTCCTTTTCGCTATTGTTACAAAGTTTTAAAACTATAGGTCTGCCGACAATTCTCGTCATAGCAAGAAAAAGCAACATCGTGCCGATTACAATGAATAAAATAAAATCAGGAATTATGCCTTTTGACGCAACTAATCCTCTCGGATGCACAAGTACCGCATTATTGCCGAAAATCATTTGCCTGAACACAAAATATATAATCAGGCTTAATATCATTGATGCAATAAACAGCGGAATATAAACCTTAACTCTGTTGCCGTTAAAGCCCTTTTTGCACTTTTCTGCCTTATCCATCCCATCACCTCTGTTACTTCTTTTTCATTATATCTTACTTAATTTTTAAAATCAATATAAAACTAAAAGCAGGTTTTTTGCCTGCTTTCAGTATTTGCCTATTCTTTTAAAGCGTAAACATAATGCTCATCAAAATCGTCATATTCCTTATATTCGCCGTTTTCATCAGTAATAGTTTCAATGTAATCAAGCACAAGCCAAAGATAAATATTTCCGTCTTTGTCTATAAATTCAGTAACCTTGTTTTCGTCAAGGTATTGGTCTGCTTTTGAGTATCCGTCAATTCTTGCATCTTCCCAAAACTCAAGCCCCATTTTCTTGTTAGGTACTGCGTCCTTCGGCAGCTCGTCAATTCTTACATATTCCTCACGATAATACTGAATTGTGCTGTAATCTGCTGAAACAAGTACAGGCTTATCCGTTTCAACATTTAAAATGCCGAAACCTATGTCAATACCAAACCAACAGATTATAACAAGTATAATAATTCCTATTGCTTTTAAAATCGGATGCTTTCTTCTTTTGCTTTTCTCTGCATCCTTTTCGTTTTTGTCAGCATAATAATCAGCCTTTGAAAGATATTTCATTAAACCTTTTGGCTTTAAAACATTTTTAAAATATGCTTTTCTGAAAGGATAGGCAATAAGCATAAGAGGAATTGATATTCCAAGCTCGCTTGTCAAAGCATATTTCTTAAAACTCGACATTACATCAGCTCTGTTTATACATTCGGCGTAAGTCAGTACAGCGTTACAGCCACTTACGATTTTAGGATAAGAAAAGAGAAATTCTTTGTTTATCCATAGCTTATCTCCTGCTGAAAGTAATTCGTACTTAACTTCTATCTTGTCCTCGTTTTGAATATTGGACAGAGTATAACGGCATTTTGTTTGAATTATATCCTTTGCAATCTGCTTGTCAGCCCATTTTGAAAGGCTTTTAATTCCTTTGTTTACTAACTTGTTTTTTATCGTATCAGGCTCGTCATCGCATTCGTCGACTATTTCTTTTATGCTTAAATCGCCATATACTGTTACATTGTAGCTTTCCTTGCTGTTGTCAAGCTCAACCCACTTTTCGTCGCCTATCTTCAGGCTTACTATTTCATCGTCTATTTGAAAATGTAGAGTAGTGCCGTATTCGTTTACAATCAAAACACGCTTTGCATTTGATTTGCTGACGGCAATAAGCTCCTCAACGCTGGTGTCAAGAGCAATTGCGATTTTTTCAAGAGTTTCCATTCTCGGAATAGCCTGACCGTTTTCCCACTTTGATACAGCCTTGTCGGAAACATCAAGTATTTTTGCAAGCTCTCTTTGGGTAAGATTGTGTGCTTCTCTCAAGGAACACAATGTGTTTCCGAATTTGTAGTTATCCATCTCATCACCTCGCAAAAATTATACCAAACACCGCAGTCATTGACAAGAAAATCAAGGTAGAATTAAAGTAGAAATTCATTTTCCTTCTGTTTTAAACAAAAACGAACATTCATATAATACAAATGTCCGTTCTTAGTGATTTACAGGTGTCCTCGTTTTATCATTTTTACAAAAAGAACAGTATTTACAACTGAAATTACTCCATAGATTATGTAAAATGCATTTGCGTTTTCCCACTGACCAACGCTTTGTAAAAAGATTGTAATAACTCCATCTAAGGCAAAATCAATAAAAAAATAGAGATACGGAACTGTAATTAACAAGTCTCTTATAAATTTAAAAACGAGCAAACCATCATACTGCTTTTTGTATTCTACATAAGCCAGTGAAATCTCTATGAAGCCAAACGCTAAAAGAAATATCAAATTAGGAATATTATTATCAAAATTTGCTGTAAAGCGTCCAACTGCATAATAAATTACACGAAATATTATGTTTAAAAGTGCAAAAAGAATTTCTTTTATTTTATATGCTTTATATTCTTTAGTCACATTTTCTCTCCAAATAATTACGATTCAATTTTAGAATTAACAACACTTGAAATATATTTGCTGTCAATCAGCCGTCTTTTTCTTTTTCGGTAACAATATTATAAGTGCTTTGATAATATTTTCTATTGCAAAAATAGCAAATGTCTCTGGGTAAAAATATTTATCGCTTATAATTTCCGATGCTAAATAATATGTTTGCTGAAAAGTAATACTGATTATATTCAGTAAGTCGCTTTCAATCATTCCAAAAGCAGTACAAATTACCGCACTGATTATAAAAATTAAACAGTAAGTCACTTTTTGCTTTTTGCTGAAATTATCGTGTATAAAATCATAAAAAACTGTTCTATACAGCGCAAATGACAGCAGGGGAATTATAATTGAAATCGGAAATATAAGTGTATCAAAATATTGTTCAAAGAAAAAATATAAAAACAAATATATAAAGACAGTTGCAATTCCTAAAAGAGATTGCAATATAAGCGTTTTAATCAGTGGCTTTTTCATGTTTTTCTCCTATACATACAAATCACTTTATAATTTCATAATAACTTGCCTTTGATTGTTTGTCAATAATAACTGTTTTGTATTAACTAAAGTTTGCAACCGCATTTTTTGTAGCAAATATTTTAATCAATAAAAAACGCCAGCATATCTGACGATACACTGCCGTTTTTTTGGTGCGGGTAACAGGACTTTCCACTTGCTATCGAAAGGTCCACCGGACCTTTCTCCTAAATTCTCTGCACGATGCTTGAGAATTTAGAGCCACGTCTTCAAGTCATGATTTTATCATATGAAAAAAACGCCAGCATATCTAACGATACA